>JAYSQG010000566.1:0-18566 GCA_043721685.1 Saprospiraceae bacterium
CCTTCCATACTGAGGGGGGCTTCGGATTGACTATTGTCTATTGACGATTGATTATTAGCAACAAATGCTGGAGCGTTTGTTGCTGCTTCTAATTTTTCAGGAATAAATATAGTTTGTCCGATTTCTTTACTGAAATCATAATACATACAAAATGTCACCACAGCCGCTATCATTACACCTAATAAAGCGGAGTTGTGTATCCAGTAGCGCAATTGCGGCGACTTTTTCCGTACAACGAGTGCAACGATGCCTGAAATAATAGCAATAGCCGTTGCTTGCCAAAGCGAATGAATGACCATCCAGCCAATGGCGTAATTGAGATTTTGTGTAAAACAGATGAATAGTGGTTGCATGATTTGTAGATTTGATTGATTGGTTATTTGTTGATTGGTTATTAGTCGTTGGTACTAAACCAATTCACCAATAACCAATCAACCAATAACCAACCTATTTATTAAATCCTCTAATTTTCAAGTTTATATACTCATCGAGGTCGAGGTCTTTATAACCTTTTGCCTTCATATCTTGAATATACTGAGGGGTCACGCCGTGAATTTTCAATGCAACAGCATCGCTTAGATCCACATTTTTAAAGCCGATGTCTTGAAATCCTTTGATAAAATCGCCTGTGACACCATGAATTTTCATTTCAACTAACTTGTTGGGGCTGATATCTTTGTAACCGATTTTCTCAAAACCTTGAACCATAGCAGGGGTAACACCATGTATTTTATATTCGACCAATTTATTGATTGGCATATCTTTGTAACCAATGTCTTCAAAACCCTTGACAAAAGCGGCATCTGCACCGTGTATTTTTAACTCAACAACTTTGCTTGCTGACATATCTTCATAGCCCATTTTGTTCAAATTGGCGACGAAATCAGCCGTTACGCCATGAATTTTAAACTCAATTGCCTTTTGAATATTCAGATTTTTGAAACCCATATCTTTATATGAATTCACAAAATTGGCATCAATACCATGAATTTTAGCTTCAACAATATCGTTGTGGCTTAATTCACGTTCTGTTGCGGCTTGCATTTTTTTAATAAAAGCACCGTTTACACCGTGTATTTTAAATTCAATAACGTCTTGTAAACTTGGGTTTTTGTAGCCAGAAGTGGCTAAATCTTTCAAATAATCGCCGTTTATGCCGTGAATTTTGGCTTCTACAATTTGGTCAGTCGGTACATCAATGTAGCCCGCATCGTTCAAATCCTTTTTGTACTTAGCATCTACACCATGAATTTTTAACTCAACAACTTTGTTCAAAGACAAGTCTTGTTTGTTAAAAGTTGCGAAATAACTCGTTAAAACTTCTTTTGTCAAACCATGAATCGCTAAGTCTTGTAAATTCGATTTTGTGATGTCTTTATAGCCGTTTTGTTTCAAAAAAGCGATGTAATCACGGTTGATATTGCTCATAAATAGGTGTACCATCATACTTTCTTTCACGCCTTCGATACCTTCTTTTTCAAGGTACGTTTTGAAATCAGTGTTTTCTGAAAAAGTATATTTGCCATAACCTTCGTTTCCTTCAAATTTTCCTTTGAAAGCCATTGTACCCGCTTCACGAGTCAGTGTAAAATCGGATTCGGAGGTTGGCAATGCTGAAAACTCGCTTTTTTTGAATGTATGTGTACTATTCCAGTTAGAAGTTGCCGTTTTTGTTTGAAATGACACTTCTACTTCATCTCCTTTAATTGTGGCATTCCAATAGCCGTTCATACTGAGGGTGGCATCATTGGATTCAAAAAAGTTGGTTTTATCAAAAAGATTGGGGAGCAATTCCTTTGGTCCACCATAAGATATAAAGACCATTCCAATCACTATCAGACACGTTGCTATTAATTTTTCCATGACATTCGTTTTGTTATTTGATTGATTTAAAACGCGTTGCACCCGCAACAGCAGTTGATTTTTTCGTTGTCCAGCAAAACCCATCGCAAACGCAGCAGAATAATATTGCATCTCCTGAACAACGACGAGCGATTTGGCATAAGCCATTGAGTTGCCGCACAACTGAATAGCGACATCATCGCAACAGTTTTCACGCTCCGCACGGATATTGGCAGAAATCCACCAAACGGCGGGGTTGAAATAAAATAAGGCTTCGATGACGGATTGAATGATGTTAAAAACATAATCGTGACGCATCACATGCGCGATTTCATGCGCCAGAATCGCTTCCACTTCTTCTGCATTTAATCGGTTAATTGCGCCAATTGGGAATAAAATCATTGGTTTTAAATAACCAACCACAACAGGTGAGCGCACCAAAGCCGACTCAACGAGCGCAATATTCTTTTGAATATTCACCCTTTTTGATAAATCTTCAACCATCTCGAACCAATATTCATCAACGGGAAAATTGTGTTGATTGCGCAAATAATAGACATAACTGATGCCGCCCAATAATTTTAAAATAAACAAACCTACGCCTAAAAGCCAGACCATCACCACAAAATAAATGTTGGCATCAAAATATGCTTTCATGCCTTCTATACTGAGGGGGGCAGGAGTCGCTTCTTTTTCAGCGACAATGGGTTGAAGGTCGCCTGCTTCTATTGTTATTTTTAACGATTCGGGTGTTTCGAATGAGAACTTTGTTGTCGGTTTAGGTGCAGGCGCAGGTGTTGCTATTTTGGCAATGGGTTCTGCTTGTTTTGTTGTTTTATTACTGTTGTAATAAAAACTAAACGTAACCATAGCTGCTAAAAGCACACCATATAAGGCGAAATTGTGAACGATATAACGTGTTTGTGCTGTTTTTTTACGCAAAACAATCATTACTACGCCTGACAATATTGCAATCAAAGTCGCTTGCCAAAGCGAATGAAGGACTGTCCAGCCCATGGCATATTGAAATTCTTGTGAAAAAAGAGAGAATAGGTTTTCCATAACATTGGATTTTTTGATTAGTCTTGTTCTGACCACAGATTGGACTGATTCGACGGATTTTCGCTGATTTCTTTTAGATTTTTTCAGAATGACAAGAAAAAATCAGTGAAAATCAAGTAAATCAGTAAAATCTGTGTTCAAAAAAACAATTAGAAATGAATATTCATATTGCCATCAGTTTCAAAACTTTCATCGGTCAGTTTTTCAACTGTTCCTTTAAAGAAAAATGAAAAATCGCTGCTTAAAGGCTTTCCTAATTTAGTTTCAATACCGTTTTTATACTTATCAAATTGTGCGGCATCGAGTGTTTTGCCATTGACAACTAAAACGTTGTTTTCCATAAAAATAGAGCATTTTTCGCCTTTGGATAGTAATCCATCTTTTGTCAATTCATTGAAAAACCATGAAAATACTTTTTTATGGCGTTTTGCCATTTCATCACCAATGATGCTCATTTTATCGCCAATTTTACTCATTTCCATACCGATACTGCTCATTTGATTGCCGATTTCACCCATTTGGTTTCCAATTTTGCCCATATCGTCACCAACTTTACGCATTTCATCGCTGACTTTTCGAGAATCGCCACCGCTTTTTAGTTCTCTTTCTTTCTCTTTCATCAATTTTTCAAGCGGCTTCATCAATTTCTCTTGTTCCTTCATTTGTAGCTCAAAAGGTTTCATTTGTTTTTCCAATTCACGCATTTGCGTTTCATACACTTTCATTTGTGCATCTAAATCAATGGAATCTGTTGTAATATTTAAATTTACTGAGGGGGTGATTTCGGTTTGTTTTTGTTGAAATGCAAAGGACAAACCAATCATAATAGTTAAGGCAAAAACAATAGGCTTTTTCATGACAATAGTTTTAATTTAGTTTAAAAATAGAATTTTAAGAAGATTAAGATATTAAAAGTTGCAAAGCTTAATTGTATTAATTTAGTCTATTTTTTTGTCATTCTGAACGCAGTGAAAGAATCTAAATAATCCAATTTTAATGTAAATTAATATTCTTTCACTTCGTTCAGAATGACAAAAAGGAATTGCAGTAAAAGAATGTAATTAATAATAAAATGGTAGGTATTAACGATAAAAGAACAGTTTTAACGTTGAATGAATAATTGTAAACGATACTTAATTAATAATAAATAATTGTTTGTAAATAATTATTTAAATAGAATTATGAAATCTAATTAAAATTCACCATTCACCATTAGTTTTTTTATTTTCAATTTCATTAATCAAAGCTTTTATCTTTTCTAAATCCGCTTGCGATGTAGAGCCATTACCCAAAGCGCGGAGAACGAGCGAAGAGGCAGAACCTCGAAAAGCGGCATCCACAAAACCTTTCAGCAATCGTTCTTGCATTTGTTCTTCTGGAATAGCAGGGGAGTAGATGTGGCTGCGTTCGATGATGTCGCGTGTTAGAATCCCTTTGTCGAGCATCAGTTGCATGAATTTTAAGGTCGTCGTATAGCCGATTTCCTTATCTTGTTGTTGTGCATTGAGCGTTTCATTGACAAAACGGACAGTCTGCGCGCCGTTTTGCCAGAGAACTTGTAGGATTGCAAGTTCCGAGTCAGTTGGTACAGGTGTTATTTTTCCGTTCATTATTACAGTTTTATAAAAAATTATGAGATGAAAAGGATTATTAGGTAGTCTTCACGTTATCTAATACGATATTTTTCGTAGAGATGATTTTTAAAAAAGAGGGTTGTATTTTGACCCTCTCATTAATTATAGGCACAAAGCTATACGAAGTTATTCGTAAGTGCAAATTTTCGCTACGTTTTTTTTCGTAGAAGCCTAATTTTTTTTAAAACTGACTCAAAATAGGAAATTCAATGCCTAAAATGACCTTAAATTCCTTAAATGGTTCAAAAAAAAAGTAAAGTTTCTTTACCATATAAGGAATTTAAGTTCAATTAAGCAGGAGGTTTTAATCCATTTTATTGTTATAACGAAAGCCTCTTTGAGCTTGAAACTATGGATTCGGCAAAAAATACCGCAAACACTATCAAGTAAATACATCAAAACACTAACTTTCAGCCTTTTGGCAATACAACTATTCATCTTAATCAAATTAATCAATCAATGAAAAAAGTTTCTACGCTCTTTTGGTTGTGCTTTTGTGCTTTTTTATGCCTTCATACTGAGGGGGGCGCTCAAAACCAATCTGTGGCAAAAAGTTCTAATAATCCTATTTTAAAAGATTTGAAATGGCGGAATGTGGGACCGTATCGTGGCGGTCGCAGTCTGGCAGTTGCAGGTCATGCGGATCAACCTTTGACGTATTATTTCGGTGCAGTCGGTGGCGGTGTTTGGAAAACAACAGACGGTGGCATGAAATGGAATCCAATTTCAGATTCTACATTTAACAGTTCGAGCGTTGGTTCGATTTGTGTTGCGCCTTCTGACCCCAATATTGTTTATGTCGGTATGGGTGAGACTGAAATTCGCGGCAATATCTCTTTTGGCGATGGTGTTTACAAATCAACAGATGCGGGTAAGACTTGGAAACATTTGGGTCTTAAAAAATCTTGGGGCATTGGTCGTATCACCGTGCATCCTCGCGATGCAAATATCGTTTATGTCGCAGCTCTTGGTAATCCTTACGGTCGAGTGGACAAGCCGATGGACTCGGAAGATAGAGGTGTTTTCCGCACAACGGATGGTGGCACAACTTGGCAAAAAGTCCTTGCACCGACGAATAACAAAACGGGTGCGATTGATGTAGTCATTGACCCCACAAATCCATCTATTATATATGCCTCGCTTTGGGAGTGTTACCGCAATAACTACCAAATGTCGAGTGGTGGCGAAGGTTCGGGCATGTATAAATCAACCGATGGTGGTTCGACTTGGACGAATATTTCTAAGAAACCGGGCTTACCTGTTGGTATTTTAGGTAAAATTGAGTTCGCTGTCTCTTATTTTGATGGCAATCGCGTGTGGGCGATGGTTGAAAACAAAAATGGTGGTATTTTCAAAAGCGATGACGGTGGCGAGACTTGGGCGCAAGTGAATACGGATAAAAATCTGCGTCAACGCCCTTGGTATTTCTCTGAAATAGCGGCAGACCCAGGTAATCACGATGGTTTGTACGTTCTGAATGTTGGTTTTTGGTACACAGGTGATGGTGGCAAAACGTCACGTAATATTCGCCCTGGACATGGTGACTGTCACGACATTTGGATCAATCCAAAGAGTCCGAATACGTTCATTTTAGGTGACGACGGTGGTGCAGAAGTGACTTATACGCAAGGTCAGACGTTTACGGAACTGGATTTGCCGACTTCGCAATTCTATCATCTTTCTTTGGATAACCATTTTCCTTATCATTTATATGGTGCGCAGCAGGATAATTCCTCGATTCGGATTCAGTCACGCAATACGGACGGTTTTACAATCAATCGTCAAAATTGGGAAGTGATGACAGGTGGTGAATCGGGTTATGTTGTTTCAGACCCAACCAATTCGGATATTGTTTATGGCGGCAATTATATGGGTGAATTGGAGAAATTAAATGTTAAAAACGGTCAAAACCAAAGCATTTCTGCGAATCCAGTTATTTATTTGGGTGCGGGTGCGAATGAAATGAAGTATCGTTTTCAATGGACATTCCCCGTTGTGTTTAGTCCACATGACCCAAAGGTTTTGTATTGCACTTCTCAATTTGTTCATAAAACGCTTAATGGCGGTCATTCATGGGAGTTGATCAGTCCTGATTTGACGCGGAATGATCCTAAAACAACAGGTTCTTCGGGCGGTTTGATAACGGCGGATAATACTGGTGCAGAAACTTTTGCAACTATTTTTACTTTTGAAGAATCGCCCGTACAAAAAGGTTTGATGTGGGCAGGAACGGACGATGGTTATTTGCACATTTCAAAAGATGCGGGTAAAAATTGGACAAAATTAAGCGTCAGTGGTTTACCCGATTGGGCGTTGATGAGCATCATTGAGCCATCGAAGTTTGATGCGGGAACGGCTTATTTGGCAGCGAATCGCTACAAACTCGATGACCCGAAACCATATTTGTTCAAAACAAAGGATTTTGGTAAAACGTGGACTAAAATTACTGAGGGGTTGCCCGACAACGCTTATTGTCGGGTGATTCGTGAAGACCCGAACTATAAAGGTTTGCTGTTTGCGGGTACTGAAATAGGTATTTACGTATCGTTTAATGACGGTGCAAATTGGCAGCCTTTGCAAGGCAATTTACCTATATCGCCAATACATGATTTGCAGATACACAAAACTGAACGTGACCTTTGTGTCGCAACGCATGGTCGTGCGTTTTGGATTATGGACAATTTAGAGCCTGTTTATGCTTTGATGAAGGACCCCTCAGTAATCAGCAAAAAAGCAGCATTGTTGAAGCCTGAAGATGCATGGCGTGTAGGCGGTGGCAGTTTTTCTAATCCTGATTTACAAGCTGGCGAGAATGCGCCGAATGCTGTTTTAGTCAATTATTTTTTCAAAGAAAAGCCGAAAGAAGAGGTGCAATTGCGCTTTATTTCTGCAGATGGTGATTCGATTATCACGTATTCGAGTACGAAAGACAAAAAAGGTAAGGCAATAGAGATTAAAAAAGATTTTTATCAAAAAGAGTCTGTTCAACGTCCAGGTGTAGCTGCGGCTGATGCGGGTTTGAATACGTTTTTATGGGATATGCGCTTGGCAGATGCTATTGACACCGACCCGCCTGCATTGTTGTGGAGTGGGAGCGTGGTTGGTCCGAAAGTGCCGCCCGGAAAATATTTCGTAGAGATGCTTGTTGGCGATGAAGTAATTGGAAAACAAGACTTTATGATTCGCAAAGACCCACGCGTGGAAGCAACGGATGCGGATTTAATTGAAAGTGCAAAATTCCAAATCAAAGTACGTGATAAATTGAGCGAGACGCATAAAACCGTCAATGAATTGCGTGCCACGCGCAAGCAAATCACGGATTATATGGCAACAGTAACTGATTCTACTTTCAAAAAAGAAATAGAAAAAGTATCGAAACCCATGCTCGACAGTTTGCAAAACATTGAAGATGAATTGATTCAGCACAAAGCAAAAGCCTTTCAAGATTTATTGGCTTTGCCCATCAAGTTGAACAATAAATTGGCAAATTTGGCTGCGGCTGCCTCTCAATCAGATGCTAAACCAACGACTTCTGTCTTTGAATCTGAAAAAGACATTGTCCCAAATATTGATAAACAAATCGCTAAATTGAAAAAAACGTTGGATATGTATGTGCCACAGTTTAATAAATTGGCAGAAACGCAGAAGGCGGCGGCGATAAATATTAAGAAAGGGTCGTAAATTCTCTTTAAAAATAAGCATTTTTAAAAGAAAATGGAACAAAGGAGGCTCAATAGCGCAAAATGCTGTTGAGCCTTCTTGTATTAGGCAGCAAACAAAAAATAGCATAACCACAATTCTGAAAGAATTGAATAAGAATAACCGTAGATGAAATCTACGGTTGCGTCGAAAGGCTGTCTTACAACTCTGAAAGAGTTGAATTTCAGGCGATTATGAAGTTACTTCGCCTATTCAATTCCTTCGGAATTAGGTATATTATTTTTTGTACAGCCCCTAAAGCCAGCTACTTATGTTTTTCATATCCGAAAAATGTCATTTTAATTATTATTGTTACTTCACAAACCCTTTACCATTGAAGGACGGCAGATAAAAACCATCCACGACCTGTTTAACGGTTTTCAGTGAGCCATAGGATACAGAAATTAAAAATGATTTAAATTTCTGCATCCCTTAACGCCAAATTCTAAACAAACATTCATAATTTGTGTTTTTAAGAAAAAATACAAATTTTATGACTCCTGTCAAAAATGATATAATTTCAGAAATGACCACTCAAAAGGGTCATTATTTATTAGACTTATCCAATGAAAAGCCGATAATGCTGGTTTTTTTGCGACATTTTGGGTGTCAATTTTGTCGACAAGCGATGGATGAATTGTCGAAGAAACGAAAAGAGTTATCCGCTGCGGGTACAGAATTGGTCTTCGTTCACATGGCAGAAAATAATGTGGCAGAAATTTATTTCAAGAAATTTAACCTTGTAGGTGTTGAACATGTCAGTGACCTTGAATGTCGTTATTATGCCGCTTTTGGCTTGGTAAAAGGCAGTTTTACGCAGTTGTTTGGCTTACAAACATGGATTCGAGGCTTTTCAAATAAGGCTAGTTATGGTAACGAAATGGGTAAACATTTAGGCGATAGTTTCCAGATGCCCGGTGCATTTATGTTGCATCATGGTGAAATAAAAGATCAACATATTCATAAAATGGCTTCCGATATGCCTGATTATGAAAAAATGATGCGTTGTTGTGTTTTGCCTACTGAACCAGTGAAATAGTTGTTGGGTACTGAGGGGGGGAATAATATACAAAAAAAAGTTTTCGTGATGTTATTGCTATGCTTTGTTTGAAAGAGTGTAATTTCGTATCAAATTTTGAATTTAAGGAGAATTTCATACATTCTCTATGCGATTCTACAACTCTTTACACAAACGATTGACTAAGTCAACTTCTCTTTTTTAATTATGAAAAAGGATTATTTAAGGATTATCTTTTACAAAAAACTGTCAAAATACACGGATAATACAGCATTCATCAACAACACATTTGATGAGTTGATTCGTTTTTATTCTTCTGATAATCGACAATACCACGGCTTAACGCATATCATAAAATTACTGAGTCTCTTTGAGGAATATAAGTCGAGTATCCAAAATCAAGACGTGGTCTTTTTTGCTATTTGGTTTCACGATGCCATATACAGCACTTGGCGAGATGACAATGAAGAAAAAAGTGCTTTTTGGGCTAAAGAAGTCTTGAAAGAAACAACAATGCCTACTGAAAGTATCAAAAAAGTGGTTCGGTTCATTGAAGCAACTAAAACGCATGAATCTGACAATGACATGGATTTAAATTTTTTCCTTGACTTTGATATGTCTATTTTGGGGTCTGATGACGCTATTTATGATGTTTATGCCAGACAAATACGAGAAGAATTCAGCCTTACGCCTTCATTTCTGTATAAACGTGGACGGCGTAAAATATTAAGTGCCATGCTTGAACGTCCTCATATTTACCATACTTTTGTTTTTCAAAATACAATGGAAGCCAAAGCAATGGAAAATATTCAACGTGAATTAAATAAATTATAAATTGGTTGTTGGTTGAATGGTTATTCGTTATTGGCTTGAACCAATAACGAATAACCATTTAACCAACAACCATTCAACCAATATTCTATGCCAAATAAAGGATTTCGCTTTTCAGAATACATACCATTGCCCGAAGAGGGAACACCTTTCGAGCGATTATTCAAAATCTTACAAGAACTTTTGATGTTTACTTCTGGTGATGTGCCAGAGGCTTTGGCTTGGTTGACACAGCTGGATAAAGAGTATAATTTGACAACTCCAGATTACGGAATCGGTGATTTTGTTCAGGATTTGATAGATAAAGGCTTCTTAAAACCTGAAAATACTGAGGGGGGTGGTTTTCGCTTAACGGCGAAGATGGAAATGGGTTTGCGTCAAAAAGCGTTAGAAGATATTTTTGGCAATATGAAAAAGGCGAAGCGTGGGAATCACTCAACGGACTATGGTGGACGCGGCGATGAATTCACAAGCGATCTCAAACCTTATGAATTTGGTGATCCTTTGGAAAACTTAGCCATGACGAATACCATTCGGAATGCACAAATCAATCATGGTTTAGATGATTTTAAGTTGGCAAATGACGACCTCGAAATGTATGAGACCTTCAATCAAAGCCAAATGTCAACGGTGATGATGATTGATATTTCACATTCCATGATTCTTTATGGTGAAGACCGTATCACGCCTGCAAAACGTGTGGCAATGGCTTTGGCAGAGTTGATTCAGACTCGTTATCCGAAAGATACTTTAGATATTGTGGTGTTTGGCGACGATGCTTGGCAAGTGGAAGTGAAAGATTTACCTTATCTCGAAGTGGGTCCATATCATACAAACACTGTTGCGGGTTTAGAATTGGCGATGGACTTATTGAAACGCCGCCGCAATCCGAACAAGCAAATCTTTATGATTACGGATGGTAAACCCACGTGTATCAAAAAAGGAAAACAATACTATAAAAACTCTTGGGGCTTGGATAGAAAAATCATTGCTCGAACACTTGCTTTGGCTGCTCAATGCCGCAAGTTGAATGTGCCTATTACAACCTTTATGATTGCTCGCGATCCTTATTTGCAGAATTTTGTTGATGAATTTACAAAAGCCAATAACGGTAAAGCGTTTTACAGCAGCTTGCAAGGATTGGGTGAGTTTATTTTTCAGGATTATAAAAACAATAAGACTAAGCGGACGCGGTAGAGTAGGTATAGTAAGGGCTGTTTTAAAAAAAAATACCTAATTCCGAAGGAATTGAATATGATTAACCGTAGATGAAATCTACGGAAAAAGTAACGTGCAATCTCCCAATTCCGAAGGAATTGAATAGGCGAAGTAACTTCATAATCGCTTGAAATTCAACTCTTTCAGAGTTATGAGACAGCCTTTCGACGTAACCGTAGATTTCATCTACGGTTATTCATATTCAATTCTTTCAGAATTGTGGGTATGATATTTTTTGTTTACTGTACCTTTTCAACTTATTTGTACAACAAATACTTTTTCCTCATTTCCTTATAATTTGACAAACCCGGTTCCCAAGATTGTTGAATCTCTTTAGCGGATTTACCCGCTTTGATTTGTTCCTTAAATTCAGAAACCCCTGCTAAGAAATCTATATTGCCCATCTGTTTGCTAAAACTTCTGTCAAAAAACCTGTCTTTTTCAGGATAGGCATTGTACATGTCAATCATCCACTGAATATTGACTCTTTTCGTTTTCCGCAATTGGTTCACATCATAATTTCGTAAATCAATGCCGTAACATACCTGATTCATGTGTATCGGCGACTCGCTCATGCCTGGAATACTGAGGGGGGTAAATGAAAAGCTAAACTTGTCCTTGAAAAGAGGACTGCCAAGTACCGTAAAAGGAAACTGTGTACCCCGTCCATAGTTGAGAATGGCACCTTCAAACAAACATAATGACGGATAAAGTAGGATACTTTGTTGCGTATTTAAGTTCGGCGAAGGTTTTACAGGCAAGACATAAGGCATATCATGGGTGTAATGGGCAACAGTTACGATTTTTAGTTTACAAGTCATTTTGTTTGCCATCCAACCTTCACCATTTATCATTTGAGCAAATTCTGCTATCGTCATGCCATGCGTTATAGGTATCGGAAATTGTCCAATACCAGATTTCAACCGCATATCTAAGATAGGCCCATCAATGACATAACCATTCGGATTGGGTCTGTCTAATATCAACAATTCCTTGTTGTTTTCAGCACAGCCTTCCATGACATCCCTCAGTACATTGATGTAGGTGTAAAACCGACAACCCACGTCTTGAATATCGAATATCATCACATCAACATCAGCAAGGTCGGCTGCGGATGGTTTTCTTTTCGAGCCATAAAGTGAAATAATGGGAATACCCGTTGCAGGGTCTTTTTCATCAGTCACTTTTGTACCATTACTGGCATTGCCTCGGAAGCCATGTTCAGGACCAAATACTTTTACGATTTTGATACCTCTTGACATCAAACTGTCAACAAGATGTTTTTGACCAATAATCGTTGTTGGGTTTGCCAATATAGCCACCTTTTTGTTCATCAAGTCCTTTATGTACTTCTCGGTTTGGTCGGCACCAGTGATGATTGTGCTGCTTTTGTTGTTGTCTACTTTTTTTTCAATCGCTGTTGGACTTGTACAACTGATTGAGACACACATTAATATAAGCAGTGTAAAAGCAAAAGGTATTTTCATATATATTGAATTTGATGTAAAATATTAAGGAGACCACAGATTATCCAAAAATGTCGTTTAACAAACCTGCCAATCTCACTCCGCCTTTCAATAATTGCTGATTTACAATGCTAATATAGTCATAATTGTAGCGATAGCTCAACTTTTGATCTGGTTGTGTGATGCCACCATAGATCTTATCCGCCAATTGATAGGATTCAAAAAGCCATTCAGACATCGGTTGACTCTGCCATTCTTTTCTTTGTGCTTTTGTCGTGTGATTGATGTTTTGAGTATATTCTGTATAACTCAATTTTTGAAATTCAATCAACTTATCGTCCCAAAGACTGTGTAAGTTGGTGGGTTCATTGAACCATAGAACCTTTACTCTATTCCCGCCTAAGTCTTCAGCACGACCCGTGTGCATGGGTTGGTGAATATCGCCGACGATGTGAATGAGCAAACGTAAGTAAAATTGTTTTTTATCAAGCGGCAGTTGTTTGTTTTTTAATTCTGTTATCAAAAAATTGATTTTGGTGTAAGCATCAGTACCCGTATCAGTCTTTAAGTATGCTTCAAAATCCGCATAATTTAATCCTGGTTTGACATTGATATAATGCCATGGGTCTATATATTTCATCGTTGAATCTGATTTAATAAAATCAGCCCAATTGCTTGAAATGGCAATAGATTCGTTGCCTAATATCTCCCGAATATTGTTTTTAGCTTTACGACAAAGGTGTGCATTGGCAATTTCACCGACGACACGATGTCCTGTTACTCCCCAAAAATAATGGGCGGGTCGCGCATCTGATTGTCCAATAAATGACATCAATAGGAGTGTCACACATAGTTTTTTTAGCATCTTCATAAAATATTTTTGTTTAATTATTAAGGCATTTTAATTTTAATGGTGAATGGTGAATAATTTAATGGTGAATAATTACCCCCTCAGTAAATTCACCATTCACCATTCACCATTAAAATTAAGGTTTAATATCTTTCTTATTCGGATACCACTTATTGTTAGAAGTATTGATATCGGGCAAATTATGGTCAGGGTCAACGATGACTGACAGAATCAGTTTTGTCGAGTTTGTTTTCAACGTCCATTTGCCGCCGCGTTGCCAAATCTCAACAGGTAATTTAATGCGTTCTGTATCTCCACCTTCATAAACAACTTCAATGTCAAGTGGGAAAGCCATTTTTTCAAGGTTTTCAAGGGTGATTAAGCCGCCTTTTTCAGGTTTTTGGTCAACATAGCGCACATCGGTTGCGGCAGCATCAAATTTATAGGTTGTGTAAAACCAACCTTTCCAAAACCAACCTAAATCTTCACCACCCGCATCTTCCATTGTTTTGAAGAAATCAAGCGGTGTTGGATGTTTGAAAGCCCATCTTTTCACATATTCTCGCCATGCATAGTCAAATCTGTCTTCGCCAAGTATGTTTTCGCGCAATATCTGTAAACCAACTGCGGGTTTGTAATAAACTTCCAATCCGATGTTTTCACCTTGAATAACGTCTGGAATTTCCAAAATGGGGTCAGCGTTGTCTTTAAAGATGTATTTCGCTACTTCGGGCATATTCCTTTTTTCTTTGGGCGCATATTCACCATTATTAAAGTCCTTATCGGCTAAAGTGTTGATAAAAGTATTAAAACCTTCGTCCATCCAACCAAATTTTCTTTCGTTGCTGCCCACAATCATCGGAAACCAATTGTGCCCAAACTCATGACTTGTCACACCCCACAATCCTGCGTTCTGTGATTTGTAATGACAAAACACGATGCCCGGATATTCCATGCCATATTCAGGACCCGCAGCATTGACGGCGACAGGGTAGGAGTATTCAAAAATATATTTTGAATAAAACTCAATCGCTCCTTTTGTATATTCTGTTGCACGATTCCAAGAAGAGTCTGAAGCGCTTTCGACGGGATAGGCAGACATGGCTAATGCCTTTTTGCCGCTTGGTAAATTTATTCTTGCGGCATCAATAATAAAGGCTTTTGAGGTTGAAAATGCGACATCGCGTGCATTTTTACAGCGAAAACGCCAGGTTAAACGCTCATTTTTTGAAGGACGTGAGTCGGCATTTGTCACTTCGTCTTTTGTCCGAACCATAACGGTTTTATCACTTCCCGCAGCTTGTTCCAATCGGCGATTTTGTTCAGCCGTATAAACCTCTTTAGGATTCACCAATTCGCCAGAACCAACGACAATATGGCTGGCTGGGACATTGATGCTGTATTCAAAATCACCGTATTCCAAATAAAACTCTGCCGAACCTAAATAAGGCATGACATTCCAACCTTCAATATCGTCATATACACACATACGTGGATAAAATTGCGCAATGGCGTAAACTTTACCGTTTTTACTATCCATCATACCCATGCGCAACGCACTTCCGTCTGGTATTTTGAACGAATAAGTGATATACAGTTTGATTGTGCCGCCATGTTCGGCTATCGGGTTGTCCAAACGCACTTGCAGGCGCGTATCTGTGATATTAAAGTTACCACTCGATTTTTTATTGTTTTGTTCAACTGTTATGGATTTTATATCATAACCACCATTGAAGCCCATTGGGCGACCCACTGCACCGCCGTCGCCAGCAATGATAGCGCCTCGAGAATGTTTATTGAATAAATTTTGGTCTAACTGCAACCATAAAAACGACAACTTATCTGGTGAATTATTGATGTAAGTAATCTCAACGTCGCCTGTGACAACATGGTTTTCATCGTCTAAAGACACATTTATCTTGTAATTCGCTTGGTTTTGCCAATATTGAGGCCCAGGCGCACCTGTGCCGCTGCGTGTCAATGAATTGGAAGAATAATTGAAAAGTGGGTCGAATAAATCATATTGATTGTAGCTCGATTTGTTTTGAGCTATGAGACCTGTGAGACAATATAAAAAGCAAAAAGCAAGAATTGATCTTTTCATGATTGTTGATTTGATGTTTGAATTTTTCTTTGAACAAAATTTGCGCAATGTTAATCAAATTATAAGATAGCAAGGAACAGTTTTGCCTTTTTACTGAGGGGGGGCAGAACTTATTAAGCTTAACCAATGAGTGATTCCACGCTTTTTAAATCGCCCATCAAAACGGTTTTCAAGGCAAATCATGAATCTTTATCTTCATTTTTTTGCAGCATAATCAACTACCAAATGGCAAAAGGTTTTGACACCTAATACAAAACCACTTTCATCAATATAAAAATCGGGTGTGTGGTGTGGTCCCGTTTCTGCAGCCGTTTTACCTTTTGCCATGCCACCCAAACCGAAGAAAAGACCGGGTATGCGCTCTTGATATTTTGCAAAATCCTCTGCGGCAGTTGTTGCCATTGGAACGCGTCTTTAAAAAGTCGGCAACACTGTTTTGAGTTTCGATTGTTTTGTTTGTTTTGATTTTTGCCATATTGGTATCTTTAATTCATACAAAGTTAAACGAAAGTACATTTTTAAATATCTTTTTAGGCCGTTTTTTTTGTTAAGTCAATTTAATGTTGTGGGATATGAATTATCGGAAGTTCTATTGTCGGTTTGATTTGAAATCATACTGACAATTTTACCCGAAAACCTACCAGACACGATTAGATTGACTGACTACTGAGGGGGGCTGTTTTAACTTATCACCCTTTCTTTGCACCGATTCTATTACTCACGTCTTCAACGATAAAAGGAATAGCACTTTCAGGAAAAGGCGATACACAGCTCGCATTTATTTCACACAACGTATATTTTTCATGGACGTTTTCTGTATTGATAGTATTGACAAAAAAATCTGCATCCCATATAACAGGCATCATGTCCGTTTTTATAGAAGTGAGTTCCTGCAATTGAGGTACCCATTTTGTTTCCATTGTGGTTCTTAAATCCTGAAACAAACCACAATCTTCTGTGAAATAAAACCGTTTGCTTGGCTTTTTAGGCATATTATTAGTCGTAGGATAAAGCGCATTAATTTCTTGATAACCAAATCCATTTACTTTCGCGCCTGTGAGATAACAACGCACCATGCCATTGATTATATTGGGGTTCCATGCTTGGTCTATCAACATGCCCTTATTTTGAAAGTACATTTTCATCTCTTCAAAAAAATCAGCTATTGTTAATTGTCGTTCTCCCACATCGCCTTTAGCATGTGTTATGCTGATTTTGTTTTGATCAATGGCGCTGGTATCAACCTTAAAAACGCCGTTTCCACCATTGCCTCTGTATTGTTTTAAAATTCTTAAACCAAACGGTTGTTTGATATCTGGAAAATTTGCTCTAAAATCGTCAAAGGAATCATACAGTTTTGTATCTCCACCAAATGCTAAACCCTTTGTTTTATACAAAATATCTTTTGTCCCGATTTTTAAGATGACTTCTGGATGAGCCGATACAAAACATCCTTTGTCAGACAGCGCCAATAATAAAGCATCTAATTTTCTCCTGTCGTTGCCTTGTTCAATCGGATTCACCCAAACAAGGATGGCATCATAGGGCAATAATTCTATGGCTAATTTTTCAGCCAACAAGTCATTATAGATAACAGAATCAACTCGAAAGCCTTTTTCAGTGAAAGCGGTTGCGAGACCCTTATACTTTTCTTCGAAAAGGGCATTCCTGTCAGAATTTATTTCCCCAAAAATCAAAATAGCGAGCGCATAGTTCTTCATTTCCTAATAATGTTAGTTCACTCTATTAAATTCCAGATAATCATAATTCATATTGCCATTTTCAACAGTATGCAAGGTTAAAACATGTTTACCTTCGGGTAAGACGAATGTGGCTAAGTTTTCTACTTTGTTCCAATGGTGCCATTGCCGCCAAGGAATAGGTTCTTTAAAATGATAGGTTGACCTGACCAATAAATTACCAGAAATATCTTTTCCATCCAATGATAAGGCTATTTTGCCATCCGCATTTGCAGTGTACATGAGCGAGAGTTGGTAAGTACCCGCTTGTTTAATTTCGATGGTATAATTGATCCATTCACCAGCCGTTGTCCAACCCACATATAGTTGATTCATCAAAGGTTCTACAATATTATAAGGATTGTTGTCTATCTCCTTTGTTTTTGTGTAAGAAATATCAACGCCTTCGTTCATCCGAAAAGTATTGTAGTAATTGCCATCATTTGGGTTCAGTTTTCCGCTGCCATTGTTCACAGCGTCAGCGTCATTATAGGTAATACCTTGACCGCCTTCATCAAAAAACGCGCATTGAATTTTTCCAGGAATTGTTTGAATAGAGTCGTGCCAAGCTCTTCCTGTATAGGCTTGTGAAAAAATTGGGACGTTTGACATCACTAACATCAAAAGAAGGTAAAAGAAGGTTTTCATATCGTGATTTTATTAAGCTAAGTTAAACATAAACCACCTAAAACATCCTTTTAGAGGGTTTTTTTGATTTTTTACTGAGGGGGGTATTGTTTTACTTTTAAGATACGGGACAAATGTACTGCGTTTGGAGACGATTACGAACGAATTTTAAGCGCATCGCGTTCTTTAAAATGAAACAAATAGGTGATACCTATACCCAATACACAACCTGCTATGACAGCAATGACTCTTTCAATCGGTGTGCTTAAAGTGGGGATAGTATCTTTTGGCATCGTAATAATAATGTCAGCAATCAAAGCAGACCTCAATGCAACATCTAATTTTAGCAGATAACCAATAGCTACACAATGTGAGTGGCATTTTTTATTTTTTTTAATCCTATCCATTCGTGTTCGATATGCTTCATTAATAACGCATTGTCGAATTTTATTGAACCTTCTGGAAAAATGCTTTTG
>JAYSQG010000567.1:0-6390 GCA_043721685.1 Saprospiraceae bacterium
GTGTCGGTGCTACGCACCTTAGAATTCATTTGTCATGACTTTTCTATAAACGGTGTCAGCCCTAAAGGGCTTTGATCTGCGTAACATGAGTCAATTAGAGTGTCTGCACATTCAACTCCTTCGGAGTTGGAGACAAACTTTCGACGCAGCCGTAGATTTCATCTACGGTTATTCATATTCAATTCTTTCAGAATTTTAGGTATGCTATTTTTGTTTGCTCCCTAAAGCGAAAGGTGCGTTTTAACGTATCCAAATACGTGTCGTACCAAAAGCCTAAAAAAAAACGCATAAAAAAACGTCTTAAAAGCCCAAAACCTTTAAGACGTCATCAAATATCACTTCTAAAACACCAAAAATGGCCAGATTCTTTAGGCAATTGACGATTAATGGTAAGTACGTAAACGAAAATAAATGGGCAATTGATTTCTCGCAGCTATTTGATAGTCAATGCTTTGCGTCATTCATCAATCATCATTTATCAGTCATCATTACTTACTAAGCAGTCACAGACTCCACATTCGTCAATTTTTCAGCTTTCTTTTTAGCCGCTTCATTCTTTTTGCGTGTTTCAGCAGCCCGAATAGCACGAGTTTTTGTTTCGGCGATGTCGTTGAAGATGGTTAAAGTACCTTCGACATCTTGTTTGGCAGCACTTCCGACCGCTTCGTGGACGAGATTGCTCAACGAATAACCTTCCGACAAAGCAATAGTGGTTGCCGTTTCCAATTTGTCCGCCAATTTTCTCAATTTAGAGATAATGACCTTCATTTGTTGGATAAAAACCCATTTGATGGTCAATCGTGCTGCCGTTTCATCGCTGATAAGGACACCTTTGGCACGGATAGTGGGTAGTTTTTCGACGACAATACCGATGAAGTCGGTGTCTTCTGCATTGGCTTTATATGCCGCTTTAACATCGTCGGCAGTAAATTCGCGGAGAGGTTCGTAAACTTCCGATAAATGTAGGGCTTCAGACTTAACAACATTAAAAACTTCATCTGTCATACGAAACGTAAACAGGTTTTTGATTTCTTTAATTTCCATTCTTTAAGGATTTTAAAATTTCGTCACGATAACGGTCATACATGGCGATTAACGGTTGAACAAGAACTCAATCATCCGATTTCTTCAACGCCCACCGCTTTCGTGGAGGGCTGTCGTTCTAATACAAATCAGAGTGCCACTGCGGGTTTTGTCCAAAATTTCGCCTTCGATGACAATGCGCCTTCCGTTGCGATGTCATGCGTTGTCGTTGCTAATTCTTATGACCCAAATGACAAAACAGGTTTCCCTTTGGGCTATGGCAATAAGCACAATATTGACCAAAACCAAGACTTGACTTACAAAATTCGATTCCAAAATACAGGTAACGATACGGCTTTTGTCGTCGTCATTCGTGATACGATTGATATACGCTATTTGGATATGGAAAGTATTGAATTTGGCGCATCGAGCCACGCTTACAAACCTATGCTGTACGATAAAAACATCGTTCAATTTACATTCAATCCTATCTTTTTGCCCGATTCATTCAGAAATGAAGCTGCCTCCAATGGTTTTGTGCAATTTAGAATCAAACAGAAAAAGGATGTGCCGATTGGTACTAAAATAGAAAACAGTGCGGGTATTTATTTCGATTATAATGCACCAATCATTACAAATTTAGCGACGCACACCATTTCAAAACCTATTTTCAATACGGTTAAAACAATTGAAATTATCAATCAAACAGTCCTTGTAGAAGTCTCGCCCAATCCTTTTGAGACGGAAACAACTTTTCATATCGTGGGCAATACCCCCCTCAGTATAAAGCATCAATAAGCTCAAATACTGAGGGGGGCATTTTTCTATATAATTTTTATCAATTCAACACCTTCGGCTTCAAGTATTTATCCAAAAATTCAAGCGTTCGCTTAGAAGTGGTGATTTGATTCTCTTTTTTAACAAATCCATGCCCTTCGTCAGGATAAAGGACGTACTCGACAGGCACGCCGTTCTTTTTCACGCCTTCAACGATTTCATCGCTTTCCGCTTGCAAGACGCGAACATCGTTTGCACCTTGAAAAACAATAAGTGGCTTCGTTATTTTTTGATAATTGAACAAAGGCGATATGTTTTTTAGTCGCACACTATCCGCAGAGTTCGGGTCGCCCAGTTCTTCATACAAAGCTTTGCGTTGTGCTTCCCAATACGGCGGAATACTCCTCAAAGTGCGTATCCAGTTGGCAACACCGAACAAATCCACGCCGACTTTGAACTCATCGGGATGAAAAGCGAGCGCACCGAGTACCATGCAACCGCCGTAACTGCCGCCATAAATACCAATCGCTGCACTGTCAATATAATTTTGTTCTGCCAACCATTTTTTGCCCCAAATGCAGTCTTTTAAGTCACCGTTTGAGTGGTCTTTATTGTCCATTTTGTAATAACTCTTACCATAACCGCTGCTACCCCGATTGTTGACGGCTAAAACGGCATAACCATGATTGACTAAGTATTGGATTGAATTACTAAACCCAACACGGCTTTGTCCGCCGGGTCCGCCATGTACCCACACAAGCGCACCGACCTTGTTTTGCTTCGATGCTTGCAAAGGTTTGTAATAAATAGCGGGAATTTCCTTACCGTCAAAAGATTTGAATCGGACGACTTCTGCTTTCACCAAATCGTTTTGGTCAATCGCTTTATTGAGCGTCGAAGTCAGTTGTTTCAACTCTTTATTCTCAACATTGTAGAGATACAGATTGGGCGGACTTGTGCTGCTGCCAATGGTCAATAACATCTTTTTTTCACTTTTTGAAATATTGACATTCAAGACATCGCCATCTTTAATTTCGGGGAAAGAAATAGGCGTATTGGTGGCATGGTCGAACAAAATGACCTTGTTTTTGCCATCTTCATTGATGAAAACGGTGTGATACTTTTCGTTTTCACTTAAATTCATGCCCGCAATATCCCATTTTGACTCATATACTTTATCCGCCTTGCCTGTCTGGATATTATAACGAACGAGATATCTGAACTCACTGCCATCGTTTGTGATATAATACAAAATGCTGTCGTTTTTCTCATAAGCCATGGCTCTCCAAGTGGCTTCGTTGTCGTTGCTTATCTTTTTAGTGGTTTTGCTAACCCCATCGTATAAATACAACTCGTTTTTGTCGGTCGTTATGGATTTATCCAAAGCAATATACCGTTCCGATTTAGAAATAGCGGACGGCGTTAAACCCGAATCATTTTTGAATAACATCGTGGGTTGCCACTTGCCAATGTCCATCTTTACGAGGTCAAAGTATTTAGGGTCTCGTTTATTGGTGCTGACATACATCGCTGTTTTGTCGGCACTCCAACCGAAGAGGCTGTTAGAGCTTTTTACCCAATTGGTGATGTCTTGGGCTTCCTGTGTACCTTGTTTGACGAGGAATAAATGGCTGTTTTCGTCCCCACCTTTATCAGCCGAGTAAATGAAATCGCTGGTGTTTGGCAAATAAGCTTCAGCAAAAAAGGATTCTTTCAAAGAACCCGTCAAAGGTGTTTGAGACGTATCAACGGTATTCAATTCATACACATTATATATGCCTGATTTGTTGTTGCTGACCAATATTTTGGTTTCATCAGCACTAAAATCAGCGGCATTAATGGCTAAATTGTCATACAATTGCTCAATGGCGAACTGTTTAGGCATACGGGCTTTCTGTTCGTCGGAACGACAAGCGGTGCCAAATAGTAAGAGTGTAGAAAAGAGTAAAAGGCATTTCATTTTAAACATGATTTGGTTTGAATTTTTAAGAAATGATTGAATATTTGGTTTGTTAATGAATGAACAAAGCTAATAAAAAAGGAATGATGAATGATAAATGATGAATTATTTCATCGTTCATCATTTATCATTCTTCATTATTTACTTCCCCACTTTCGCAACGATTTTTTCTGCCGCTTCACGACCACTTTGAGCCGCCCCATTCATAAACCCTGAAAAATCACCGCCACAATGTTCACCTGCAAAGAAAACATTGCCAATTGGCATCGCTTCTGCGCCTGCAATACTCGTGTATTGACCTGTTCGATAACAAATATAGCTGCCAAGAGCGTAAGGATAAACATTCCAGTTCATACGAGCCATTTTGCCATTGAAGTTTTCGGTTGCGCCTTTGTAAATCTTATCCCATAAAGGCAGATACTTGTCTTTTTGTGCCCCAACCGATCCTTTTCCAAGTGCCAAGCCCGAAGGACCACCAAAAAGGATAGATAAACCAGCCGTTTCGTTATCGCCATTTTGTAATTGGGCATTGTCCCAACCGTTTGGAATGCCGACATCGGAATAACATAAGCCTTGAAAGCCTTGTCCACGCCAAAAGTGTTTGGTCATACCCAGCATCAATTTAGAATTCGTCCCAAAACCCATGTGATTGATAGAATCCCATTTCACTTGCGGCATTTGTAAGCGAATATCGACATTTTTTAGGCGTGAAAACGGTATGGCTATGACGACATAATCCGCTTTTACAGCGTTTTTCATACCCGAAAACGTCAAATCATAATGATTTGAAGAACGGCTAATGGCTTCTAATGAACGATTGAGTTGGATATGGTCGGGGTACTTCTTTGCAATAGCATCAGGTATAGATTGGTTGCCACCTTTGACTTTATAACGCTCATCGCTCTCTCCAAACAACTCAAATTTACCCCCCTCAGTATCCGTAGAGATAAGAATCGGCAAATTGATAGCCGACTGCACCTGTGGCGACAAACCGTATTCCGATTCATAAGCCACTTCAATGAATTCTTTAATCCAACCCTTTGCTCCTATCTTTTCAAGGTATTCAGAAAGAGACATGCGGTCAAGTTTTTTGATATAAGGGTCTTTGGTTTTATAACCTTCGGTACTCATATTGTCTGGCAAACGTTCAGCATCGGCAGCAATTTTGTCAGCAAAGCCTCGGAATGCTTCGACGACTTCTTTCAATGAATGATTTTTACCATCAAAAAAGAAGACTTCCTTTGTCAAAGCATTTTCAGACGCTTGGGCATAGTCAATGAGTTCGAGGTTGAACTCTTTTGCCAAATCCCACATGTCCTTGTGGTTGGTGTCCACGAATTCGCCGCCAAATTCTGTCCAAGTCCCTTCGCCCATAGCGTTTTGGACAGTAAACATACGCCCACTTGTACGCCCTGATGCTTCATAAACAGTCGCATCTAATCCAGCTTTCTTTAAAATATGCAAAGCATGAAGTCCTGCGATACCCGCACCGACAATGACAATGCGCGGCGGCGTTTTTGAGAATAACGAACGACCAAGCACCCCCTCAGTATTGAAGCCTGTTAGGCCACCAATGATGAGCGTTTTACCGGTATTTTCAATAAATTTACGTCTTGAAATAGCGGCATCATCGGCTCGTTGCACCATTTCTTCTGACGATGCTTGGTTTTTGTTGGCAGTGATAGCCATGCGAAGTGCTTTTCTTAATGTATTGAAAAGCGGAGTCTTAGTTGTATTGTTTTTCATTTGCAAACAGATTTAAATTCGTTAAAATAGGATGTTTTGTTTCTTTTTCCATTGTTCACGGCTCTTTTTTAGCGGTGTAAGATACATATTTCTGAATATTCTCTTTTTAAATAATAGTTTCACACTGTTTTTTTGTAAATCAATAATTATGTCTTTACCATTTAACCAACAAACGGCAATTATTACTGGCGCAGGGCGTGGCATTGGTTTCGAAATTGCACGACAATTAGCCTTACAAGGTGCATCTGTTTTGCTCAATGATTTAGATGCGGGTTTGGCACAAACTGCGGCGATTGAAATCAATCAAGAAGGCGGCAAATGTATTTACTTGTCGGGTGATGCGTCTGATATTGTCTTTATTGAAAAGATGGTTGCCGAGGCGGTCAGTCATTTTGGGCAAGTAACCATAGGCATTGCTAATGCAGGGATTACACATTTCGGAAAATTTTTGGATTACACGCCCGAAGCCTTACACAAAGTGATGAATGTGAATCTAAGCGGCAGCTTTTTTTTAGCACAAGCGGTTGCCAATCAAATAGTTAAGCAAAAATCGGGCGGCAGTATTCTATTTATGTCGTCGGTTACAGGACATCAGGCGCATAAGAATTTGGTGGCTTACGGCATGACAAAGGCGGGTTTAGAAATGCTCGCAAAAGGTTTGGTTGAAGAGCTTTCAGAGCATAATATTACTGTAAATGCCCTTGCACCTGGCGCAACAATGACAGAACGCACCTTAGATGATAGTGCATATATTACAACATGGTCGCGTATAACGCCTCTGGGCAGACCTGCAACAGTCGAAGATATAGCCAATGCCGCTTTGTTTTTAGTCTCACCTTTATAAAGACATATTACAGGTCAAAGTTTGGTTATTGATGGTGGTT
>JAYSQG010000568.1:0-3228 GCA_043721685.1 Saprospiraceae bacterium
ACGATGATAATGGGGCTACCGATTGAGCCTTTACAACCCCGAATCGGTTCAGGAGAATTATCCGAAAAATATCAGAAAAACGATGCGAACCAAGATGTAGCCTCCGAAAAGTATTTCCCAAAAAATGATGCTTGTGATTATAGTGCGGGTACTTGTATAAAAATCAACACTTATTATCCTGGTGGCATTAATAATGGTGGTACACAAACCAATCCCATTACATTTTGGAAGGATTACAAAATCCGCACCCGCCCTTATCGCCTTGAAAGCATTGTGACGATGCAAAACGATGTGACCACGACAACCAGTTATACCTATGACAATGCGTTGCTGCCTTATCTGCCTAAGCGCTCTGAAACGGTCACAAACAGTAATGGTGTTGCAACAACCACAACTTATTATTATCCTTCTGAATTGGGTGTAACGCAATTGTCAACTAAAAATATGATTTTTCCTGTCAAAGTTAAACAGGTGACAGGTTCTGCAACGAAATGGACAAAAGTAGAATATGACGCATCGGCGCGTCCTATTTATCTTAAAGAATGTCTCAACAATGCAGACGAGACAAATGCAGCGAATTGGATTACACGTTTATACATAGAATCATATACCACCAATGGTATGCCCCAAAAAATATGGCGTAACAACGCTTTAGCTTATGAATACTACACTTGGAACAATAAACTGTTGACTAAAAAGGAATTAATTGGCGGTGCTTCAGGTACTTTAACTTGGGATTTAGAATACATAACAGGTACAAGTCTTGTCAATCAAATCACCGATGAAAACAGATTGATAAAGAAGTTTTCTTACGACCCTCTTATGCGCTTATTGCAACTCAAAGACCGTATGAAACCTGATGGGACAGATGTGCAAACGACAACTGACTACACCTACCAATATGGTGCAGCGAGTGTCGGTAGTTTTGTACAAACGTCAACCTCGTTTGCAGGCGGTTCAACGCCGCTTGTGTCAAGGCAAATCATGGACGGTTTGGGGCGGACTAAAATGAGTATGAGAATTGGCTACACCCCCGCCAATCAAAACCTGAAAAGCCTCGTCACTTACGATGCACAAGGACGTGTGGACTTATCTTATCAGCCTTATGAAAGTACGACAACAGCCTTAGATGCTTCGCCTACTTCTGGTACGTTGTCTGTGCAGACTCTTTATGAATCATCCCCCCTCAGTCGTCCGATAAAACAAATAGCAGAAGATGGTAAATTTGTTGAATCCCGATATGGCAACAATACAGGGTATTTTGTGCGTAAATTCAGCGTGGTCAGTAATGGCGATGGCACGAATGTCGTCAGTGCGGCAGGTTCTTACGGCAATGATTTGCTTTACAGAACCACCGTTTTGAATGAAAACTGGAACAACAACACAGATAATAATATTGGTAGAACAGATATTTTTAAAGACAAACTCGGTCGTGTCCTATTGACCCGTAAATATGTCAAAGATGCCAATAATGCTTATCAAAACGTGGATACCTACAATGTTTATGATTATTTCGGTCAACTCGTCATGGTCATTCCGCCCGATGCTACTTCTGCAACTGACCAAAACGGCAGCATCAATCTGTCTTTGGTGTTTGAATACAATTACGATACCCGCAACCGATTGACAAAAAAGAAAGTACCAAATGCCGATTGGCTGAACTTCTACTACAACGACCGCGACCAATTGACTTTAACGCAAGATGGCAATATGCGGACATCTGCTTATGGCGGCAATGCCAACAAATATCTCGGCACACAATACAATAATCTTGGGCAAGTCGTCAAAACAGGTTGGGTCTCGACAACGACACCCCTCAGTACAGCCTTGTCTGTGACGATTGCAGATGCCGATAAACTCACTGAAAACCAATACTTTGCAAATCGCACATGGGTGAAGCATCAAGCGGCAAAAGTCTTGAAACCTACGGGCGTTTCGACAATTCGGGATTTTTTATGGTCATATATTGAACGTCGTGTGGGTTATGAATACACAGGCAATCCTATTTGGACAGGTAAGCAGCATTTGCTCTCTCAAACATATCGGTATGGTTCGCCACAAGCCGAAGGACCCGTTAACGATGATGACAACTACGGTGTAGATTGGTATGTGTCGGCTTACGATGGTTTGCAAAAACCTACTTTGAGCCTTCATTATCTTTTTTCAGGCTTTTCGGCTACGGAAGTGCGGTCGTATGAAACATACACCTACGACAATGGACAACGACTGACGAATGCCAAACACATGTACACACTCAATGGTGGCACTGTATCCGTGCCGACTTTTACCTTGTCGAATATGGTTTATAACTATAAAGACCAATTGACCCGTAAAAACATTGCAAATGTAAACGGAAAGTATTTGCAGTCCGTGGATTATGGGTACAATGGACGGGGTTGGTTAACCAATATTGGTTCAGTGAATGAAACAGGCAATGATTATCCGATTTTTGATTGCCTGCCTTATGAGGACTTTCAGGCTTATGGTTCAGGTACTTATCCAACTAATTTTTCATTACCTTCGCCCAAGTATGGCGAAGACAATCCCGATTTATTTACGGAATCCATTGCTTACGATGGACCCGATTACACCATTCCAGGCGCACAAGCCTCACAGTACAATGGCAATATCTCTCAAATCGTTTGGCAAATCGCAGGACGTGAAAAACAAGCCTACTCATTCAAATACGACAATTTAGAACGATTGACAGAAGCCAACTACGCTGATATTCATAACTCAACATACAGTTATCATGGTTGGTGGTCACAATTCAAGACGGACAATAAATACAAAGAAAAGGTATCTTATGACTTGCGTGGCAATATTCAATCTCTTGAGCGCAATGGTTTGACAAGTAATTGCATGACATACAATGGTTTCTTAGGCGGACGCTTTGGGAAAATAGATAGTTTGACTTATACCTACGACCCGACCGACAAAAACAAACTACTCAAAGTAGCCGATGCTTCAGATTTGACCAAAGGATTTACATCTGTTAATAATACGGCTGTAACGCATTATGCTTACGATGCAAACGGTAACTTAATATCAGATGTCAATAAAGGCATTACAGCGATTACATACAATTACTTAAATTTACCTTTGGAAATTACTTTTACGGGGAATAGAAAACTCCAGTTTGTCTATGACGCAAGCGGTGCAAAACTGCGGAAGATAGCAAATGACAATGGTACTATAACAACGTATGACTACGTGAACGGTGTAGAA
>JAYSQG010000569.1:0-9604 GCA_043721685.1 Saprospiraceae bacterium
TTTGTCTTTCAAATAAAACGCAGTCGAGCTTTTGTATTCAACCTCCGTTTTTTTACCAAAACCATTTTCATGCGTCCGCATAATGTGCGGTTTATTACCACCCATCAAATCCATATAACGCATCGGTGCATTTTGGTAAGCGGGCATTTCAGATGACCAAACAATACACGCCGTTCCATTGCCTAATAAATCCGTAACAGTTACTTTATTCGGTTGTTCTACGGAAAAAAATGGGTCAATTTCAGTGGCTTTACTCCACGCATTGCCACTAAAATTCAAATAGGCTTTGAACTTGTTTTTACCCAAATAAATAATATCCGTTGCCCCAGTTCCGCTAATATCAGCGAGTTGAATATAACTTGGATTAAACATATTAGGACTGTCAAAAATCGGCGCATTGCTCATTGTGACCTTTGCGCTGAAACGTCCATAGCCCATATTTGCCCAATAACAAATTTCACCATTGCGAATCCTAACAATATCCGTCATGCCATCACCTGACATATCGGCGATGAAAATGCGTTGTTCTTGGTCTGAAAAAACGATGGACGCACCGAGTTCTTCATCATAAGGTTTTGTGGCTAATTCAGGCGCATCGTAGCCGATTTTACCTTGATTTTCCCAAAACCAAAATGCGCCTAAATCGGATAAAACGATTTCTGGTTTGCCATCGCCATTTACATCCAACATCCGCACATTTGGGTCTTTTAAATCTACATTTAGGTTTTTCAAAAAGGCTTTGAACGGCTGCCATATCCCCTCAGTATTTTCATCAAAATTTAAGTCAAAATAGCCTTGAACACCTTGTGAAGTAACGACCAATTGTTTTTCACCATTTGCCTCTAAATCCTGCAATTGCAAAACGCCATTGGATAAACCTGTAAAAGACGGTTTAGGCATAACAGGTTGAGCATGAGAGAATTGAACACCCCCCTCCGTATTTTGACCCAAATTAGACTTATAAAACCAACCATTTGCTTGTTCTGTCAAAATGCCATTAATGCCTTCATTGTATAAATCTGTCCATTGATAATTGCCCGATAAACCAGTGGGTGCATGGACTAAATTTTCTTTTGAGACCGTTTTAACATCGGTATTCCATTTCAACCATTGGTAGTCAAAACTCATTTTGGGCATAGCTTTGACCGAGTAGCCACCAGTGCGCCAGACATAGCCTTTTTGCGTAATGCCTGTTAAATACGTCAATTCCGTTGGTTGCTCGTTATTTCCAGCATAGTAATCAAAATCAATGGAGCGCACCAAAGTCGGCATACCGCCATTCAAATCTGGAAAAGTATGGTATATCAAAACCCGTTGACACAAGCGATATGTCCGCATTTCAAAACAAGAACGAAAGGATGAAAATGGGTCTTTTCGAGCTGCCCAAAGTCCATTATCCCCTATTTTTGGATTGTTTGTATCATGTTCGCCATAATCTAAAACCAATTCAAAAAAATGGGCGGTGTTTACAGGCAATTGTGCTTCGTAAGGATTGGTTTCATCAATATAAAAAGCACCTTTATTGCCGTATTTGATACTTTTAAGGTGTTTATTTGAAAATTTAGCATTGGCATCCTCATTTTCGCCCTGCGTATCAAAGCGATTTTTCTCATGTACAGCATTTTCAACACTTTTCAAATCTTCCTCTTTGTACTCATACCACACCCATGAGCCTTTATCATCGAAAGAAAACTCAGGAAGCCATTGAAAAACCTTTGTTTTATCCGTTGGGTCAGCAATGCGACACCCCTCAGTATAACCGAAGAAAGTCGTGATATTGCCATTGGAAGTGACCCGCCAATAATAGGCATTGGTGCTTTTTTGATAAATCCGTTCAATACGTGAAAAGCCGCCTTCTATGCGTGGGCGATACTGCCGAATCGTGAAATCCCCAATTGTTTCTTGACGAATTACCCATTTATCATTAACCAAATCCATGAAAGGCACTAATTCTTCGACACCCGAAAACATAAAACTGTCTTCTTTTTCAATCGCTTCTGCATCGTTTGAGTCAAAATAACGGGGCAGTTTTTTATCCGTCCTTCGTTGAATAGCGGGTAAATCAATATCCCAACCAATGCCAAACAGTCCGTTGCCCACGCCCGAATTGTAGGACAGCGACAACTGCGGCGTAAAACCATTCCGATTAGGCGATAAAGGCAAAGGAATTGAAAACGAAGAAGTGCCATTGACCGCATTGACTTGAAATTTTTCGTCAATGCCTTTGAGTGCTCCGCCACCTTTGGGCAGGGTGATTTGTGGAATCTCAATGGCATTAGATTTAGTGGCTCGCTCTTGCGAGAGTTGGGAAAGGGTTGTATTATTACTTTGCTTTCCGTTTGTAGGTTTTTCAGATGCTTGGGGCATTTTCAGTGGTTTTCATTTATAGGTAATAATCACTTGATTCTTATTTTACAAAATTAGGGTAAATAGAGAATAAAACAAAGATAATTTTAATTTTTTTATTTTATTTGAAATAAACTTAGATTCAAATTAGAAGTGCAACTTTAGCTTTGAACTGGCTTTTTAGATCGAAGGAATTTGAAAAAGTCTCAGAAGATATTTATCGCCGAATGAAAGCTTTTGCGAATCCTCCTGCTGACACCAACCCCAATTTAGGCAGAAATATCGCATAATACTTAACTCTCTTGTTGAGATGCCCACTACCCTACTTTCGCTTTGCGCGATTTTGGGGCTTTAAGGTTTTTAGGCAATAACTTTTCAACGTTTATGCTTCTATGATTCCTTATATGCAGATTTCTTTGTTTGATTCCTATACAATCCTGTCTTTTTTCTTAGGTACTCACGGTGTTCACAGTACCCTACTTTTATGAAACAACTATCTGTGCTTTTCTATGGATGATTAACACTGGGTGCTTATTGATACTTACGTTTTCAGGATTTTCATTAGCGTACTCAATCTGTGACGCTACTGTGCGATATTATCATAATGACGACTTGCGTTTATTCACGAATCTTGTCCTGATGTCCTCTACGCTACTACGCAATGACCAACCTACTTCTAATGCCTATCGAGTCGCCACCCATAGAGACAGGCACGGCTATGAACAACCCATTTTCTCCTACCCTTCTATCCGCGCCGTCGATAGTTTGCGCACTGTGGACACTAAAGCACTGCATCAGATAAAGTTGTACGCACTACTTTACTTGAAAAGTCAACAGTCAAAGGGACTATCGGCATGAGTCACGCAATCGGAACTGGATGTGCAAACAGCATTGATGAAAATCCAAATAGAAAATGGCGATGACACAAACCTCAATTAAATCAATCATTTCTTGGCTCCGTTGACGGATTTGATTGGTCTTGTCCAAAATATTCAAGAAGATGCGCCTGATGCCAAGGCTGATGCAGGGGGTGCTTAGGATTAATGTCAATCTGGTAGTATTCTTCAAGAGGTTTTGACGTGCTCCGTCTTTTTTAATAAAAATTCTGAAAAAGATGGAGCTGATGTTCCCTGTGCATCATAGCGATTCTGGACTGTCTCTTTGAACGTCTTCGTTGAGGCACTTGACCCTAACAGGACTTATCAAACGTGATAAACCTGAATCAAGCTAAATCAAACCCAAATAAAGCCGAGTCACGAGGCACCCAAACCCATTTTAAGGCTCTCTAAGGACTTTTAAACAAAAACATGCAAAAAGGATTACCTGTCGTCTTTCTGCTCGCCTTGTCTGTACATTGGTTTGTGTATTGATTAATAAGGAAAATATCTTTTTCTCATCAAGCACCAAAAGCACAAGACAAACAGTTCCACAAATTTGTATCTAAGGCTCGTAGAATAGAATTGATCTGGACTTATAGTCATAGTTTTACATGGGTTTCCCTATGTTTTTGCTATTTTTTCTTTCAAGGCATCCATTGCGCTCTTATCCGCTGCCAAATGCACAAAATACTGAGGGGTCTGTTCTTCTATTTTGCTGATTACCCAAACACGTGTTGACATAGGTACTTTGATCAAATTCTCTGCGAATGAAAGTGTTTTATCAAAATGTCCTTTAAAAAGCAAGGAGCCATCACCGCCTGTTATTTCGTCGAGTAGGGATTCGTTCCGTTTCAGTAGGTCTAACGAAATGTTCTGTTTTTCTGTCCAAATCCTATCCCCTATTGCTTTCAATTCAGCTTCCAGTTTGGCTTTTATTTGTTCTCTTTCTTTATTTTTTTGTTTAATCAGCTCCGTTTTCTGAAGCTTTTCCATTTCAGGATTTATATAATTATCCTGCAAGGACTTCAAGAAAAAGCCTTGTAAATTTGAGATATGCCCCTTCTTTATCTCTGCTTCAAAAAATTGAAAACGCTCATTAAACCAATTTTTCACATCTAAAAAACGAGATTGAATTTTCAGACGTGTTTCAGTATCTTTGATGTTTTCAAACCCGAGTGCCAGTATCTCTTTTGCTTTTGCTTTTGTGAATCCCATATTGACCAACTGAATCAGCAAAGAATCCCCCTCGTGAGGCGCCTTCACGGGCTCTGAATCAAAGAGATTCTTAGGTTCATTTTTAGCTTTATTATTCGGGTTTTTCCCTTGTTGCTGTTTGAGTTCAGTGTTTTCAAAAATAGTGAACAAAATCGAATTTATTTTTCGATTCAATCGTTTTTCTTTAAAAACAAAGTAAATATCTGACTTATTTTTGAGTTCCGTTTGCGCCGTTTTGAGTACACGCTTTTTAAAATCGGTGTATTCATCATACTTGTCATTAACCCCCAAAAGCGTTTTAAGTTCTTCTAAATCATATTCTACTTTACCTTGAAACTGATGAGATTTCAACAATTCATACATACGAATCGAAAAGCCGCTTTTGAGTTGGAGTATATTGTCCAAATTGTACTTCGTAAAATGGCTTTTAAGTTGCAAAAGATACGGTTTGAGTTTCTCTGAAAATTCAAACTCTATGATACCTGTACCCATTTCAATTTCAGCTGAAGCAATCCAGTTGATTATTTGCTGTTTACGTCCACCGTCTTTCGCTATTATCAAAGGTTTATCGTTCAAGTTCAAGACAATGTCTTTGACAACCTGGTAGATACTCCCCCATTTTTTCCCTTCAAGGTTCAAGATTTTCTCAAATTCATTTATTTTGACACGGTAGAACTTGAAATCTTCATCGTCGGGCTTAATCAACGAAACCATGTAGAGTATGAATTTCTGTTCACGCACATTGAGGCGATATTTTGCCTCGATGATGCGATTCGATTTTACAACAGAAAGACCTTTGGGCTGGTCAAATAATTCAAAATTTTCCACTTATAATCCTTTAAGGCATAAAAATAAAGTAAAACACGGACACCTACAAGGAAGTGTCCGTGTTTTTTAAAGTAACCCATAAAACGTCCGTTTTCCGCCCCTTTTTTGTCCACCTTTCACCCCTTTTTTGTCCGTTTATCACCCACAAAACGTCCGTTTTCCACCCCTTTTTTGTCCACCTTTGATGCTGTAATCAATTGAAATTCAACTAATTACAGAGGCTTAAACAATAAAGAAATTAAATTAATTAAACAACAAAGGAAATGAGGTTTGTTTTTTGTTTATAAACGGATAAAAACAAATTCTTCCTTTTTTTATGTACTAAACGGGGTTATATTTAAAGAACAAAAAGCTGACCCCTTTTTTGTCCGTCTTTCGTCAAATCTGATTCATTTCCTTTTGTCGTTTTTGTGTTTTCAATGGCTCGAATGGTGCTTTTCCCACTTTTTGTCCGTCTTTCGTTTTGAGAATTACTTGTTTTGTGGTTCGAAAGACACCAATTCTCCCTTTTTTCATAAAGCATAAACTTAACCCCATTTTCACCCCTTTTTTGTCCGTCTTTCGAATAGCGGTTTTAAAAGTCTCGATTAGGGATTTTTTGCAAGAAACTCTTCTAAAGCGGCATTGATCAGTTCACTCATGGTGCCAAAACGTCCTTTAAATTGTTGCACCATCGCCACCGTCATACGGTCTTTGAGCGATTCTGGGATATCTGAAAAGATGCGGACATATTTTTCAGTATCATTTTTGAAGGTTGGCCGCCCTACCCTCTTTTTGACGATGGCTTCTTGAATAATCGGTTTCACTGAGGGGGTGCTTGTACTTTCTCTCGCCTTATTGATGTTTGCGAGTTTATCTTGTAGATTTTTCATGTCTTTAATTTAGTAGATTAAACTAATATTAGTTTTTATGATTAAACTAATATTCGTTTATTTGTTTTTAAAACTAAACTATTTTTCGTTTAAAATAATTTACGGGAAATACTGAGGGGGTCGAATTTGTCATTCACTTTCTCCTTCAAGAATAGCTAAAATTTCATTTCCAAGCTTAGAAATTTCTTCTTTAGCCTTTTCATCATTTCCGCCAAAAATACTGTCAGAATAAAGCAAACAGCGTTCAAACTCGACACGTTTGGCTATTTCCGTTTTCAAAACAGTGATGCCCTTGTTTTTGAGATAGATTTTGATTTCATCTACGTGCTTCACACCGCCTGCGCTCATATTGATGACCACGCCTGTTTTCAACTGTGGTTTCATTTTTTTGGCTTGGTTGATGAGTTCCATTGTGCCTTCAATGGCGAACATATCAAAAACAGCCGGTTTCGTCGGAACAAGTACAAAGTCAGCAATGTTAAAAATTTCATTCAAGTTGGTGGACAAATAGGGCGGTGTATCCAAAAGCAAAACATCGTACTGGTTCAATTTTGTTAACTCTGTGAAGGATTGAAAGCTTTTTCTTTCAATCAATTGTACTGTTCCGTAAGCATTGTTTTCGCCAAAAGAGTGAATCAAATTGGAAATGGATCCTTGTGCATCGGCATCTACGACAGCACTTTTGACACCGCTTCTCGAAAAAAAACTTGTCAAGTTGAGTGCAAGTGTTGATTTGCCAACGCCTCCTTTTTGATGTGCAACCGCAATAATGAGTGGCATAAATAAATTAGTTTATTAGTTTAAAATAAAATTTGTTTAATCTAATATTTGCTGTTTAATTTGAGCAAATATTAGTTTAAAAGTAAAAACAAATGTATGTTTAATTTTTTAAACAAAAAAACAATTAAACTAATAAATCAATAAATTAGATTTTTAGATTAAACTAACAAATATTAAATGGATGAAAATCAGCAATTTATGTTTTATACCATAATTAATTAGATTAAACTAATAATAGATTAAATAAACTATTTCAATGTGCTATTTGATTTTAACGGTAACTCTTGTATATTTACATCGTATTTTTGCCGTGTTATGCAACAATAATTGTACAATGAAATCATTTGTTTTGAGTGCAATTTTTTTAACAATGGGCAGAGTCTCGAGATAAATTAGTTTAAACAAATAATCTAATAATTAAATAATCTAATTTTAGTTTAAACGAAAACTTCTTCTAAAGCATTTTTATATTAAGACAAATCAGATATAAACTTAGAGAAAAACGAGAACAGAGGAGGGTAGGGGATAGGTCATTTAAACTTTCTATCTTACACCCATCAAAGAAGTAAAAAATGGAAAATAATAAAATTATTCTTTTTCAAGATAAAAGCGTCCGTCGTGTATGGCTGGATGACCAATGGTACTTTTCGGTGATTGACGTTGTCGGGATATTGACCGATAGTCCTCAACCATCTTCTTATTGGAATAAAGTCAAAAAGGAGATATTAAAAGAAAGTGACCTTTTGCGGTTTTGGCAAAAGCTGAAATTGAAAGGTCAAGACGGCAAAACATACCCATCCGATTGCGCCAACACAGAAGGCATTTTAAGAATATTAATGAACATACCGTCGCCCAAAGTAGAGCCATTCAAACTGTGGATGGCGCAGGTGGGTTATGAGCGCATACAGGAAATAGAAAACCCTGAACTTGCCATAGATAGGGCAGGGGAAATGTATAGAGCTAAAGGGTATCCAGATGATTGGATAGGGTATAGAGAAAAAAGCATCTTGATAAGAAAGGAATTGACAGACGAGTGGAAAAAGCGAGGTGTCAAAGAGGGGCAGGAATACGCCATTTTAACGGCAGAAATATCAAAGGCAACGTTTGGATTGACGCCAACGGAGTACAAAGATTTAAAGGGTTTAGATCGTCAAAATCTGAGAGATCACATGACCAATTTGGAACTAATTTACACGATGCTGGGAGAGGAGTCAACGCGCAGTATTGCGGTTGATAAGGATGCACAAGGTTTTCAAGAGAACCAAGAAGCCGCTATAATGGGCGGTGCTATTGCTGCCAAATCAAGGCATTATTTTGAGCGTAAAACTGGGCAAAAAGTTATTAAATCGTCTAATTTTTTGGCATTGGACAAACCAGAAGAACAAACGGGTGATATTGACAAAGAATGATAGGAATTCCCTTTATTATTTGATACGAAAGCAGTGGGAGATATGAGTATGATTGATTTAATCCAAATATTTTATATGAAGAAAATGATCGCTATGTATTTGTGTGTAAAATTTTTATATCTGTGCTGTGAGTAAAAGAGAATATTTTTTAAGCCTATTTCAAATGTATTATCCTGAAGTCAAAGTTGAAAAGGACAATTTTAGAGCACTAAGTATAACCTTCACTGTGTAATAGTTATAGTTGTATTTAGTTTTAAGTTATAGTTGCAAAATGTTGATTATCAGTCATTTATATTCTAATATCAGAGGTAATGTTCAGTTAGTGATTTTTCGATTTTTCGCCGTGTTTTGTTATGTTGTTATATAAAGAGATATAAAGATGTTATGTTCGTAAAAAAACACGCCTTTCATTGAAAATCAACGAGTTAGAGTTTAGGTTTTTTAAATTTAATAGGTTGTTTTCAATGAGAATAGGTGAAATTCGTACTGAAATTCTTAGTCATTACTTCATTGAAAATGTGTTCCATTTTCTTTAAATTGCGTTCTGTGGTAAATAAAGAATCGTGTTTTGTGAGTATCGGAATATTTGAATTGTAGCACATAGGAAGAATCGTTTTTACAAAATATATGCTCTCGATTTTTTGCAACATGACGGAAAATAATTCATATCCTATATGTTTTTTAAAAGGTTTGATTATACGGATAATAGAGGGATAGGTTTGTTTAAATAGCTCTGAATACGGAGTTTGACCATCACCACCAAAAAGCAAATGAAAAAACGCCGCTTTCGCCTGTTGGCGTGTAATACCTGCCGTTTGTGCGAAATCATTATAAATTGTTCCGTTCTCGCATTGACTGATAAATATATCGAAATCAGCACCTTATCATACTCGATGATTTTGCGCTCCAACCACTCGACGGACAAGCCCGACAAATGCTCTTAGAGATTATTGAAGATAGACATCTCAAAAAAGCGACCATCATCACTTCGCAATTACCCGTCAGTCAATGGCACGAAGCTATCGGACATGATGCTGTCCTCGACAGACTTATTCACAATGCCCATAGAATTGAACTCGTTGGTGAATCTATGCGTAAAATGAAAGCCGACAAATTCTAACCGTACTATTGCACCAGTCTCTAAAAGTAGAAACTAAAATTATCATAGACATTTTCGCCCCTATTTTAGGTGGGTGTTGCGTGGCACAATTTGGACTGACGGACGTGGCACAAGTTGGATTGACGTGGGTGGCACAAGTTCACTGATTTATCCAGT
>JAYSQG010000570.1:0-27446 GCA_043721685.1 Saprospiraceae bacterium
AAAAAGTGCCCGAAGTACTCAATTCATCGATTGGAGACCTAAAGCTTAGGTTTCTGCTCATCCGACCCTCATCATGAGTAAGCGCATCAGAACCACTTATGCTGCCGTGATGGTAATTGATTTTTAGAGACAACCAATCATTTACTTTTAGATAGGCAAATGCGCCTAAGTCAATGTGGCTCTGCGAAAGACTAGCCAAAAATGAACTGGGTGCTAAATCTCCTTCGTAGTTGATACCGCCCACAGAAATACCTCCTTGAATCTGCTGTTGCGAATGAACACGAGTTGTTATACAGCAAACATGTATAAAAAAGCATAATAAATATGCTTTTATGGTAGAGCTGTAAGTTTGGCGCAGCGTGTAAGATTTGTTATTTAACAAACAAATTAGCTGTATAATTTTTTCCATAATAATTGTAAGTTTCGTTTTGGTGTGTCATAAATTCTATTAACCATAATTCATGCCACATTTTTTTTGAAACTTACATTTTTGCCAGACGGTTTCTTAACAAATGATCTGCTACAACAATTGCTGCCATCGCTTCCACAATCGGTACGGCACGTGGCAAAACACAAGGGTCGTGCCGTCCTTTTCCAGTCACTTCCACAGCTTCACCAGCCATATTCACAGATTCTTGAGCAGGAATAATTGTTGCCACTGGCTTGAAAGCAACACGGAAATATATGTCTTCCCCATTGCTGATACCGCCTTGAATGCCGCCTGAATGATTGGTTTTTGTGCGAACAATCGCCCCCTCAGTATAAAAGGCATCATTATGCTCAGAACCGCGCATTGTCACACCGTCGAAGCCAGAACCATATTCAAACCCTTTTGACGCATTGATAGACAGCATCGCTTTCGCCAAATCTGCATGAAGTTTATCAAAAGCTGGCTCACCCAAACCGACAGGGCAGCCTTGTATCACGCAAGTCGTCACACCCCCAATCGTATCACCTGCCTTTTTAACTTCTTGTATCAAAGCGATCATTTTTTCAGCCATTTCGAGGTCGGGGCAACGAACAGGTGTTGTTTCTATCTCTTTGAAATCCAATAAGTTGTAAGGCTTTTCAGTTTTCAAGCTGCCAACTTGACTCACATAAGCATTGACAGTGACCCCCTCAGTATTTAGCATCATTTTGGCAATTGCACCACCTGCTACGCGTGCCGCAGTCTCGCGTGCCGAAGAACGTCCACCGCCGCGATAGTCCCGATGACCGTATTTTGATTGGTAAGTAAAATCGGCATGGCTTGGACGGTATTTGTCAGCAATATGACTATAATCCTTAGAGCGTTGGTCTTCGTTATAGATGACTAAGGCAATGGGATGACCCGTGCTTTTACCTTCAAAAACACCGCTTAATATTTGCGCACTGTCCGATTCGTTGCGTTGGGTCACAATTTTTGATTGCCCTGGGCGGCGGCGATCGAGTTCTTGTTGAATAAATGTTTCGTCAATCGGCACACCTGCGGGGCAACCGTCAACGATGACACCGATGGCGACACCATGCGATTCACCAAAAGTTGTGATGCGAAAAGCTTGTCCAAATGTATTTCCTGCCATGAATTTAAGTGTATGAAAGCGTTTATGAATGAATGATAATGGAATTGGAAGCGCAAAATTAGCTTTTTCAATTCAAAAACAGCTTGGATACTGAAGGGTTTATTTATATTGCTGCGAATTCAAAATTTCAAAAGATTAAAAAAATATGTTTGTAGAGCAAACCGACCTTGTATTTTTATCGTAGTACACAAAGGACACATTCTGTCTTAACTGAAAAACATTTTAATTAATCAAAAACCACTTTCTGATGAAGAAACTTTACAAAATTCTCTTTGTACTTATCCTTTTAAGCACTCAAATTCTTTCCGCACAACGCAATGTCAAAATGTTGTTCACAGCCCGTTTGAGTGGCGCAAATGAAAAACCAACTGCCGTTGTCACACAAGCAAAAGGACTTGTCACTGCCGTTGTCGAAGGCAATACCGTTACCATTAACGCTGTTTTCGACAGTTTGAGTGGTCCTGTTATAGGTTGCCATTTTCACAAAGGCGTGTCAAGTGGTACAGGCGGCACGTTCACAAACTTTTTGACAAATATTCGAGGCAACCGTCTATATGTCAAAACCACGTTAACAGATGCGCAAATTGGCGACATGATGGAAGACAGCGTGTATTTCAACGTGCATACCACGGCTAATGGTAGTGGAGAAATCCGCGGTCAAATGGTTTTTGAAACCGACTACTTATTCGACGTTATTGCCACTGGCTCACAAGAAATACCTGCGGTGACATCAACGGCTTCAGCAGTTGGTACTTTTAATATTTCAAGACTTCTTTTCACAACAGGTAACAAAATAGATTATAAAGTTACCGTAAATGGGTTGTCAGGTGCTATCACAGGCGCACACCTACATTATGGTGCATTTGGTGCCAGTGGTAGCGTGGCGTATCCTCTGGCTTTCAGTGGTAATACTTTGACAGGCAGCCTTACCGTACCCTTTACTTTTCTTGACAGTATATTCAGAGGCTTGATATACATGAACATTCACACGGCAGCCAATCCCAATGGTGAGGTGCGTGGTCAAGTGTTTTATGAAGGCTCTGGCATCGGTTTTGACGCAGCTATTGATGGTGCGCAAGCAGTGCCGACAAATACGTCAACAGCTAAAGGCACTATGTATGCTAATATTCGTTCAACACTCGACACGCTTGACTATGCTGTTTTAGTCACGGGTATTGTGCCCAATAATGCGCATTTCCACAAAGGTGCAGTCGGTGTAAGCGGTGGCGTTATTGTCGCTTTGGCTCCTGTTGGTGCTTCTTTTCCAAATTTATATGCGGGTAAAGTACCGATGACACCCGCGCTTATTGATGCTTTTATAAAAGACAGTATGTATGTCAATATTCACTCCGCAGCATTTCCCAATGGTGAAATTCGCGGTCAAGTAGCGTCTCTTTTGCGGACAGGTTTGGTTGCTAACTTATGCGGTGGTCAAGAAACGCCTGCTGTTAACACGACGGCTTCGGGTGCAGGTTTTATGTCCATATCACGTGATAAAAGTCTTCTTTTATTGGATGCTGTCACCAATGGGTTAAGTACAAATGCCACTGGTGCGCACATTCATCGCGGTGAAAAAGGTGTTGCAGGACCTGTCATTTTAAGTTTGGCGTCTGTGCTTAGTGGAAACGCAACAAGTGGCATATACGGCGTGACTACTGTCCCAACACTTGTGGACTCCATGATTAATGGTTTGACCTATTTTAATTTCCACACCACGGCTAATCCGAATGGTGAAATTCGGGGTCAAGTGGCACCCAATTTGGTTCAAGAATGTTTGGCAAACAGTGTTTTAGAGTTAAATGGGGAGAAATTCGTCGTTAAAGTTGCACCAAATCCTGTTTCCGAGCGCATAAATGTAACCTTTGAAAGCAATGAACAATTCAATGCACAAATCATTGTTTCTGACTTAATAGGTCGTCAAATTTCTGCTCAAAAGGTCGAAATACTGAGGGGGGGCAACAACGTATATGTGAATATGTCGAATATGAATTCGGGTATTTATTTCATTCAATTGCGCCAAGCCAATCGTTTATTGTTTACAGAAAAGATTGTTAAGAACTAACAACAAACTATTTTTAAAACCTTTTTTGCTACTGCCCTGCTGAATGTTGTTATTTCAGTAGGGCATTTTTTGTACCTAAAGATAAAAATTGAATAATTCGCTTCAAAAATCTACTTTTGCCCTTAATAAGCCAATTATTGAAAGTATTTTGAAATCACCTAACCAAATTATTAAAACTGATGTTGTCAACCGAATTAGAAATCCAATCCTCGTCCAAGCCCATTTCCACAGACGTTTTACTGAGGGGGTACTACCTTGTCGTCACCGCTAAAACGATGGCAAAGACTTATGAAGAAAACTTCCGTTTTGTCTCCAAATATGTCCATGCTGTGTCTCGTGGACATGAAGCCGTTCAAGTCGCTTTGGGCATGCAATTGCTACCACAAGACGTACTCGGACCTTACTATCGAGATGATGCGATGATGCTATCGATTGGCTCTACACCTTTGGATATGATGTTGCAATTGATGGCAAAACGAGACGACCCGTTTTCAGGTGGTCGCCAATATTATTGTCATACCAGTCTAAACGACATGGATAAACCGACGATTCCGCACCTTTCCGCAGCAACAGGTATGCAAGCGATACCGATGACAGGTGCTGCTTTGGGCATTGCCTACAAGGAAGCGGTGGGTTTAAGCGATGTAAATGACGACGAAAAACCAATCGTCGTTTGTTCCTTCGGCGATGCCTCCATTACTGAGGGGGAGGTTTCAGAAGCCTTCCAAATGGCTGTTTTAAAAAAATTACCCATTTTATATTTGGTGCAAGACAACGGTTGGGATATTTCGGCAAATGCTGCCGAAACCCGCGCACAAGATGCTGCTTTTTACGCACAAGGCTTCAATGGCTTGGAAACGAGACGTATAGATGGGGCAGATTTCGCCGAATGTTACAATACTTTTAATGAAGTCATAGACATTATAAGGCGTGAAAGACGACCATTTTTGATACATGCCAAAGTACCTTTGTTGACACATCACACCTCTGGCGTGCGCAAAGAATGGTATCGAGACGATTTAGATGAACACTTTACGCGCGACCCTTACCCACGTCTCCGCCAATTGATGCTCGAAGCAGGTTTTACTGAGGGGGACCTTTTAGACATTGACAATGAAGTTAAAACAGTGGTTATCAATGATTTCGAAAAAGCCAAAGCCGCTGCCGACCCAACGCCAGAAGATTTACTCACGCATGATTTTGCACCTACACCCATACTTGAAGAACGTGGCAACAGAACGCCAAACAACAAATCAGAAGTCGTCATGGTGGACGCTGCCCTTCATGCCATAGATGAATTGATGAGCCAGCACAAAGAATGTTTGTTTTATGGTCAAGACGTTGGTCGTCGTCTCGGCGGTGTTTTTCGTGAAGCTGCAACTTTGGCAGAGAAATTTGGCGATGAACGGGTTTTTAACACCCCCATTCAAGAAGCGTTTATCATTGGTTCAACAGTCGGAATGTCTGCCGTTGGTTTGAAACCCATTGTTGAGGTACAATTTGCGGATTATATCTTTCCAGGCATCAATCAATTGTTTACAGAAGTGAGTCGCTCTTGTTATTTGTCGAATGGAAAATTCCCTGTTTCGATGGTTTTACGTGTGCCAATCGGTGCTTATGGCAGTGGTGGACCTTATCATTCGAGTAGTGTTGAAACTTTGATAACAGCAATTCGAGGTCTAAAAATCGCTTATCCAAGCAATGGTGCAGACTTAAAAGGTTTGCTCAAAGCCGCTTATTATGACCCAAACCCTTGCATTATTTTTGAACACAAAGGTTTGTATTGGTCAAAAGTCAAAGGTACTGAGGGGGCTAAAACGATAGAACCCGATGCCGATTATGTTCTACCTTTTGGCAAAGCCAACATTATCTTAAAGGCTGATAATGAATGTGTTGCGAAAGGAAAATCACTCGTTGTCGTCACGTATGGCATGGGCGTACATTGGGCTTTGAACGCTGCAAAGGCATTTAAAGGACGTATAGAAATTTTGGATTTACGAACCCTTTTCCCCTTAGATGAAACCTTGATTTTTGAAACTGTCAAAAAGCACGGACGTTGTTTGGTGGTGACAGAAGAAGCCGTTAATCCGTCGTTTGCCCAAAGTTTGGCAGGACGTATTCAGGAGTTTTGTTTTGATTATCTCGATGCACCTGTACGGACAATTGGGGCAGTCAATATGCCTGCAATTCCTTTGAATGAAGTGCTGGAACGGACGATGGTGCCTTCGATTGAGAAGGTTGGAGAAGCATTGAGGACCCTGTTGGAATATTAATTTAAACATAAATTGTTGTTAAAAAACAACGCTTAAACATCAAAAACAATAGTATTTTAAAGAAAAATATGAAATACAAGGTATTTTTATTGTAAAATAATGTTGCTACATTTAGGCTTTTAAAACAATTAAAACAAGCCTACTATGCAGACAAACGATGAACTTTGGAAAGGTGCATTTGAGGATTTAGCGACAGACTTTATCCAAAAATTCTTTCCTGACATGTACCCTTATCTTGACCCAAGAAGACCGATTGAGTTTTTGGATAAAGAATTGGCACAACTAAGCCCCGATTCAGAAGATGGTAAACGAGCCGTTGACAAACTGCTTAAAGTGTATTTAGTCGGGTTAATAGAACCTCGCATCATTTACATTCATGGCGAAGTTCAAGGATATCCTGATGTTGCGTTTGATGAACGCAATTTCATCTATTTTTATCGTCTTTTTGACCGATTCAAAGGAAATATTGCGGTTGTCGTCATTTATACCGATGACAATCCGCACTACAAACCTTCGGTTTTTGAATATAATTGTATAGGTACGAAATTAATATATTCTTTCCCATTTTACAAGGTATTGGATCAAGACCCTGAACAACTTGCCAATTCAGAAAACTTATTCGATACTGTCCTGTTAACGGCTTATTGGGCAATCCAAAGAAAGAAAAATGCGTTGTCAGATGAAGATTTGGTCGGTTTGAAAATTGATTTAATGCGCCGTCTTTTGTCAAAAAACGTAGAAAAGGAAAAAATTAGACGGCTTTGCGATTTTATTAATAGCTATCTTCGTTTTGAAAAACTAGAAAATAAGCTTATTTTTGAGGAAAATTTTGATGAATTAATAAAAACTAAAAAAAATATGGGGATCACTGAAATTCTTATCAGACAAGCACGTGAAGAAGCACGTGAAGAAGCACGTGAAGAAGCGCAAGCCAAAGCGCAAGAAGAAATAGCCAAAGCGCAAGAAAAAGCGCAAGAAGAATGGCATAAAGAAAGAAAAAATGCTGTCCACAATATGCGCCAACTCGGTTTTTCTGCTGAAAAAATAGCGGATATTTTGGGGCTGCCGCAAACCGATATTTTAGCTCTTTTCATGGAATTAGATGCCGAAAAGTAAATTTTCAACATCTTTAAACGGTCATATAGGGCAACGACACCCTAAACGTTGCCCCTTTTTCCCACTCGCTTTCACACTCAATCTGCCCTCTCAGTATCTCCACATATTCTTTAACAACGGACAGTCCTAAACCTGTTGACGCTTCGCCCGCTGTAGGTCTTGCGGATAACTGTTGGAAGCGACGATACAACAAAGGCATTTCTTCGGCTTTGAAACCTTGCCCTTTATCGGCAACAATAATTTGTACCCCCTCAGTATTTTTATGTAATGACACCGTAACCGTTTGACCTCTGTATGAATATTTTATGGCGTTTGACACCAAATTTCCAAGTATTTGAATCAAATAATTAGGTTCTGTCATAAAACGCCAGTCCTCTTTTTCATCAATATCCTGCCGAATCGTGATGTTTTTCCGACTTGCAAAAATATGAAAACGATTCACCGTATCCCAAATGTATGATTTGAGGTTCACTTCTCGATAATCATCGCTCACAACACCCCGTTCAAGGCGGTTTAGATTCAACATATCTGTCACGAGGTAGTGCATTCGTTCTGCCGACGAGTGCATATTGACGAGCAGTTTTTTTTGCATCGGTGTCAAATTCGCACCCGTTTTTTGAAGCAATTCTACGGACATCGAAATAGCTGTAATGGGGTTTTGCAAGTCATGTGAAGCCATACCGATGAAACGGTTTTTGTCTTGATTGGCTTGAAACAGATCTTCCGATGTTTTACGTAAGTTTTCTTCTAACTTTTTCTTTTCTGTTATGTCCCAAATCACCGTTCGAGTCGCAAGAAATTGCTTGTTTTCATCATAAATGACCGAAGTATTGAGCAAAACAGGGAACGTTGAACCGTCTTTGCGTTTAAGCAAAACTTCCAAATTTTCATGAAAACCTTCTTGTTTCAGTCGTTCAAATTGCTCATCAAAACGCTGCTGTACATTTTCAAGGAGTAATTCTCGAACATTCATTTTGCCTTCCACTTCTTCCCTTGTATAACCCAACCATTTCAAATGGATGTTATTAATACGTGTAATCAACCCATCTTTATCAATCGAATGATAACCGACAGGCGCATTGTCGTATAAGTCTTGAATTTCATTAAGTGCTTTTGACAGATTTAATTCTTCAGAATTTGCCATTTCTTGTTTAAATTTGTAATATTTGTAACAAAGATACAATTGCTTTAAACCTTAGAGTATAGAATATTGTCAATCAATGTAACCAGACACTTCTCGTTGCGTCAAAAAAGAAGGATTTTCGGAGCGTCATTTTTTATTGACAAAACTTTACGCAACCGATTTTGAAACCCTGACGTGTTGTTAGTGTTTGGTTTTAGAAACATAGAAAGTTCGATTATGAAGATAACGGCGGTTATTATTACCAAAAACGAAGAGTCAAATATATCACGATGCCTCGATTCCTTGCAAAATGTTGGAGATGAAATCATCGTTGTTGATTCTTTAAGTACTGACAAAACAGAAGCAATTTGTCGGCAATATTCAAACGTTGTGTTTGTTTCTAAGGAGTGGAAAGGTTATTCGGCAAGTAAAAATTATGGCAACAGTTTGGCACAACATCCTTACATTTTGTCCATTGACGCCGACGAGGTTTTGTCTGAAAATTTGAAACTTGAAATACAAGCCGTGAAATTGTTATTGCGAGGAACGAAGCAACTGAGGGGTGCCTATTCAATGCCACGTCTCAATCATATTGGTCAAAAAGCGATTCGGTTTTCAGGTTGGTATCCAGATAGAAAAACAAGATTGTTTCCAAAAGCGGAAACCCATTGGACAGGAGACTTCGTACATGAACGTTTAGAGCATGAGGGCGAAGTGAAGCCCTTGAAAAGCGATCTGTTACATTATACATACAGTTCCTTTTCACAATACGATAATAAAATGCGCAACTATGGAACTTTGGGTGCAAAAGATATGTTCTCAAAAGGTAAGCATTTGAGTTGGGGATTCATGGTATTAAAAGTGTTTTTCAAGTTTTTTAGTGTTTATGTTTTGAAATTAGGTTTTTTAGATGGTTTAGAAGGTATCAATATTGCTTATGAATCCGCTAAAACCATCTATTGGAAATACGATGTTTTGCAAGAGCTTTATAAAAATAAAGCGATGAATGATAACGAGGTAGGGCAAAACATCACATCAAAAAGTAAGTGAGTAAGGTTTTTTCATACATTCTAAGTTGAGGGGAAGTCACGACAGTGACTCCCTTTTTTTTTGTGTTTTACTAATCCGAAGGATTCCTTTGGAAGGGGGGTGGTCTTTACGTAAATTTTCTTTTTCTTTGCCACAGCGTATGACGTTCTTACGTTCACAAAACGAGCAAAAAATGCCCAAACTTATTTGGATTGGTAAAGATAAAGTCATTTACCACGACCGCGATGTGCCTTTTCGCGCCTTAACCCACAACTACGGTTTTCACAATGGGACACAAACAGAGGCTGCGACTGATAGCGGTAATAAAATTATTCATGGTGACAATCTCGAAGCGTTGAAGTCGCTTTTACCTCAATATCAAGGAAAAATCAAGTGCATATATATTGACCCACCTTATAATACGGGCAATGAAGGTTGGGTTTATAATGACAATGTCAACGACCCTAAAATCAATAAATGGTTACACACTGTGGTCGGTAAAGACGGCGAGGATTTGGACAGACACGACAAATGGCTCTGTATGATGTATCCGCGTCTGAAGTTGTTGCATCAATTACTCGCTGCTGATGGGGCGATTTTTATTTCTATTGATGACACAGAACAGGCACATTTAAGACTTGTGTTGGATGAAATTTTTGGAGAACAGAACTTTGTTAATAATATTATTTGGCAAAAAAAATATACGCAAAGCAACGATTCGAAATATTTATCAGACACCCATGATTTCATTATTTGTTATGCAAAAGACAAATCAAAGTTGACTATCAATCTTTTAGGTCGAAATGAAAAACAACTGTCTGCTTATCGAAACCCAGATAATGACCCACGGGGCGTTTGGAAAGCCACGCCTTTAACCGTTAAAACGCCTTCAAAAGACTATATCTATCCAATCGAAACGCCGAGTGGGAAAATCGTTCTGCCGCCCAATGGTCGGAGTTGGATGTATTCAAAAAGTCGTTTTTTAGAAGATGTAGAAAAAAACAGCATTTGGTTTGGTAAAAAAGGCAACAACGTTCCCGCCAAAAAGTCTTTTCTTTCAGAAGTCAAAAAAGGTGTAACGCCTAAAACAATATGGTTTTATGACGAAGTTGGGCATAACCACGAAGCCAATGAAGAGCTGAAACGGTTTGAATTGGATGCTTTTTTTTCAACACCCAAACCTGTGCGTCTGATTGAACGCATCGTCCAAATGGCAACAAATGCTAAAGACAACAACCTCGTCCTCGATAGTTTTGCAGGCAGTGGCACAACGGCACACGCAGTCCTAAACCTCAACAAAGCCGATGGTGGCAACCGCCAATTTATTTTAATCGAAATGGAAGATTATGCCGAAACTTTAACCGCTCATCGTATCAAAAAAGTCATAAATGGCTACGGAAATGCTGTGGGTACTGAGGGGGGGTTCGATTATTATACTTTGGGTTAAAATACATTCATCGAAATCTAAACTTTCTTTTTTTTCGTAAATTCTGTCAGAAGCTCCTTTTATACTGAGGGGGGTAAAAGTTGCGATTTTTTATCATAACTTTTTAAAACAGAAATTATGAAACCACTCTTACTACCTATTTTTCTACTTATTTCTACGACCATTTTTTGTCAAAACATAACAGGAACTGTTTTTGACGAAGCAAAAAAGCCTTTGGAAACGGTTTATATTCTTAACCTAAAAACCAACAGCCATGCCCATACCAACGAGGTAGGTTTTTTCAATATCAACCAAACAAGCAAGGGAGACACCTTGAAAATTGGACTTTTAGGTTTTAAATCACGCTTTTTAGTCGTTAAAGAGACGCAAAGTCCTTTGCAAATTATGTTGAATAAAACGATTTTTGAATTGGATGAAATTACTATAAACGCCTCGCCAAAGTCAACTAACGTCATCTCAGATATTGATATCAAACTAAACCCTGTTAATTCATCGCAAGAGATTTTGAGAAAAGTTCCTGGCTTGTTCATCGGTCAACACGCAGGCGGTGGCAAGGCGGAACAGATGTTTTTACGTGGCTTCGACCTCGACCACGGCACAGATATTAATATTACGGTGGACGGAATGCCTGTCAATATGGTTTCTCATGCACATGGACAAGGCTATGCCGATTTGCACTTTTTGATACCTGAAACAATTGGTAAATTGGACTTTGGCAAAGGCACGTATTACGCAGACAAAGGCAATTTTACAACGGCTGGATATGTGGGTTTTACGACAAAAGACAAATTGGAAAATAGTGCTGTGACAGTTGAAGCGGGGCAATTTAATACTATGCGAACGGTTAGTTTATTCAAATTATTGGACGGGGAGAATAACAAAAACGCATATATCGCTACTGAATATTTGGCGACAAATGGACCTTTTGAGTCACCTCAAAACTTTAATCGCTTGAATTTGATGGGAAAATATTCTGTTATTCTACAAAATCAAGATAAAATCACTTTTTCGGCTTCGCATTTTAAAAGCAAATGGGACGCTTCGGGTCAGATTCCACAACGTGCCGTTGATGCGGGATTGGTCTCACGCTTCGGTGCGATTGACAATACTGAGGGGGGCAATACGCAGCGTTCAAATGTCAATTTCCAATTCAATAAACGGATTGACAACAATAGTTTTGTGAAAACAACGGCTTATTTCAGTCAATATGCCTTTGAATTATACTCCAATTTTACTTTCTTTTTAAAAGATGCTATAAACGGTGATCAAATAAGACAAAAAGAAAAGCGGTCAATTTATGGTTTTCAAAGCGAATACAACACGACAATTTCGTTAGGGAAAAACGAATTAGACCTACAAATTGGTGCAGGTTTGCGGACAGATGATATTAAAGGTGATGAATTATCGCATACCTTAAATCGCAAAACGGTACTCAATGCCTTGAAATTGGGTGATGTGACCGAAACCAATGCCTTTAGTTATGCCAATGCTGAATACAGCTTCGGAAAATGGGTCATAAACCCTGCTTTGCGTTTAGATTATTTCTCTTTTGCTTACAACGACGATTTGGCGGCAGCCTATAAAACGCAATCTGTTAAGAAGCCGATTTTAAGTCCCAAACTCAATTTTGCTTATAATGCGCATCGAAATGTGCAATATTATTTGAAATTGGGCAAAGGATTTCACTCAAACGATACACGTGTCGTTGTTGCTCAAAACGGGCAAAACATTTTACCTGCCGCTTACAGTGCCGATTTGGGTATGATTTGGAAACCTATGCCCCGTTTGTTTGTGAACGCCGCTTTGTGGTCTTTGTATTTAGAGCAGGAATTTGTCTATGTCGGCGACGAAGGTGTTGTCGAACCCAGTGGTCGGACACGCAGACAAGGCGTGGATGTGGGTTTGAGGTATCAAATTACTGAGGGGGTCTTTTTTAATGGCGATGCGAACTATACGTTTGCCCGTAGTCTTGATGCAGAAAAAGGCAGAAACTATATTCCGCTTGCGCCTGATTTCACAACAACAGGCGGTTTGAGCGTTCAAAAGGCTGGTTGGACTGGCAGTTATAAGTTCCGTTATTTGAAAAGCCGCCCTGCGAATGAGGAGAATAGCATCGTAGCGAAAGGCTATTTCATCAATGATGCGAATGTTAATTATCAATGGAAAAACATGAATATCGGTATAGCGGTTGAAAACATCTTCAATAGTACTTGGAATGAGACGCAATTTGCCACTGAATCACGGTTGAAAAACGAAACCCAGCCTGTTGAGGAGATTCACTTTACGCCTGGAACGCCGTTTTTTTTGAAGGGGATGGTGACGGTGCGGTTTTAGGATATAAAAAGAAAAACGCCTCATCTCGACAACATCAAGATAAGGCGTTTTTTTATGAAATATACTGAGGGGTCCTATTTCAACCCCGGTTGTATTTGATATCGTTTGGAACGTGAAATTCGAGAGGCTCATGGGAGTCCTATTTCAACCCCGGTTGTATTTGATAAGCACCAAATTTTTTCTCCAATTCATCTTTCAATGCCACGTCACCTGCGCGTGTGACAAGAGCGATGAGTTGTTCTTTGGTTTGCATATCACTTTGATAGTCTTGTCCAAAAGTTGCCATACGGTCTTCTTGTGGCAACGAATTGTAGAACTTCAAGTTTGCCGCCAAATTGTCCGCTAAGATATTGATGTGCTTTTTCGCTTTGTCATACGCCCCTGCTTGGATGTATGCGTCTAGGAAGTACATCGTTTGCGAACCATAAGGGAAGTTCATATTCGGAAAACCTTCAAACATTTTATCAATCAACTGCGCTGCTTTTTCTTTTTCGCCTAAACGAACCATTTCCATAGCACTACGGAGGATGACAAACTGTGTTGTTTGAACGCTCGGTTGGTAGTATTTAGAAATAAAAGTCTTTTCTTTATCAAAATTACCCCAACGGAACTTATTTGTGATGCGGTCAAAAACCTTATCCGTAGCAACACGACCATTACCAATAATGCCAAATGAACGCTCGCTTTGCGACTTGATAGGAATGAAACGTGTTGCCAAACCTTCCAACTGCATATAGTCATCAAGCCCTTCCATTTTTTCAGGACGGCAAGTCACTGCCCAATAAATCGGACGCTCGTTGGCATTGTTGGCAATAATATCTAAGACAGCCAAATCATCTTTGATGATATAATTGCCTGGCAAAGTGAACGAAACTTTGTCCAATACACCTGTGTCTTGCGGCGAAATAATGCCGTTTTTCACCGCTAATTCTTTATCAATCGGAATGAAAATCTTATGCGTTGGTGAGTAGGATTCAAAAGTATAGCCTTGCGTTGGCACAGGATGGTTTTCGCCTAAAAACTTCATCAAATCGGTGATACTCATCTCGTTTTCACCATTTTGAATCGGTAACTGATTGCGCAGCATACCTCTTACAGCAGCTTGTGGCACAGTCATTTTGACGGCGGGTGATTCGTTTACTTTTCGGCGCAAGCCGTCAATATACCAATCCACAGCAATCAATGATAGGTTGACCACACGCACATCTCGACGAATGCCTTCCACCTCTTGGGCATACCAAAGCGGGTAAGTATCGTTGTCACCATAGGTAAAAATGATGGCATTTGGGTCAACCGATTGTAAGAAATTATTTGCATAATCTCTTGATGCTGTATGTTTTGCGCGGCTGTGGTCGTCAAAATTTTGCGTACCCATCAGTATCGGCGCAACGAGGACGAGTGCACTTGCGATAGGAGCAGCCAATTTTGAAGACAGCTTGAAGTCGCGCAGCAAATCAAAGACCGCCAGAACACCCATGCCTATCCAAATCGCAAAAGTGAAAATAGAACCAACGATAACGTAGTCACGTTCACGCGGCTCATTCGGTGGTTCATTCGTATAAACGATAATACCTATACCCGTGATGATAAACAGAGCCAAAAGCCCCATCATGTCATATCGTTTTTTGCCATAATGCCACACCAAACCAAACAGACCAAACAGCAAAGGCAATAGGAAATAGTGGTTACGGGAAGCATCATCTTTCAGCCAACTCGGTGCATCTTTATAATCAAAAAGCCGCCATTTGTCTAGGAAAGTAATGCCCGACTCCCAATTGCCTTTCGATTTGTCCCAACCGCCGAAGCCTTGGTCGAAGTTCTGTCGTCCTGCAAAATTCCACATAAAATAGCGCACATACATCCATCCGACTTGATATCGGAAGAAAAATGACCAGTTGTCGAAGGTATTCGGACGGTCGCTGCCGATTTCTTGTTGTTGCGGCACGTCCATCCAAATTTTATAATAAGGCGAACGGTCGCTTTCGTAATGACCCATGCGTGGGAAAAATACTTTATCCGCAGGGTCAAATGTATAATCTGTTTTGCGGTCAACGACTTTGTATTCGTCACCGACACGTCCATAGCGGTCTGCAGTTTCTTGACCACTTGGTTTTGCATTAAATTGAGGGCCAAAAAGCAAAGGACGCTCGCCATATTGCTCACGATTGAGGTAAGGAATGACGCGAATCGGGTCGCTCGGGTTGTTCATATTAATCGGTGGATTGGCGTTTGCACGCAACAAAACCATACCGATAGATGAAAAACCAATAGCTGAAAATGCCAAACCTAAGATGATATTTTGCAAAGTTGCATTTGAACGACGGTGCGCCAAACGCAAACCAAAATAAGTCAAACCTCCAATAATGCCCAAAGTCAATATCAAACTTGGAATCGTAAAAGGTAAACCCAATGTATTGACGCAAAAGATTTCGAGCATACCCCACAATGCAGGGATACCTGTAATAATGAGTGATTGTAGAACAGTGATGGACAGGACGCCGATAATACCTGCGATTGCCATGCCTTTCCAAGTAGGTTTTTCTGTTTTCTTAAAATAATAGAACAAAGCCAACGCTGGAAAAGTCAACAAACTCAATAAATGGACACCAATACTGAGGGCTGCTGCATATACAGAAACCAACATCCAACGATCCGCTTCGTGCGTATCTGGTTGATTATACCATTTTATCATTGCCCACAAAGTCAAAGTTGTAAACATCGTTGACATGGCATAAACCTCACCTTCAACGGCTGAAAACCAGATAGAAGACGCAAAAGCCGTACACAAACCTGAAACCAAACCTGCACCTGCTAAGGCGATAAATTGTGAACTATCGGGCTCTTCTTCACGACCTGTCAAGGCGATTTTGCCTAAAATCATGGTTGTCCAACAGACAAACATGGCTGTCAAAGCATTACACATACCTGACATAAGGTTAACAGAAAAGGCAATGACGGAGGGGTCTTTTGAAAACATCTGACCAATAACCGTTGCCATTTTGCCAATCATCAAAAATAAAGGTGCGCCCGGTGGATGGACAACTTGTAGCTTGTAACAACCAGAGACGAATTCACCACAGTCCCAAAGACTGCCTGTCCGTTCGACCGACATACACATAACAGTTGCTGTAATGGCAAACGTTAGCCAGCCGACGAGATTTGTTCCTTTTTTGTATGAGTTCATAAAGTAAATATAAAATATGAATTATGAATGATGAGGTTTGAAATATGAATGATGGAATATGAACTTTTATATTTCAAACGTATTTTTACGTAAAATTACTGAGGGGGGTCAAAATCTTTCCGCAAAACGGGAGCAAAGCTAAAAAAATATTGAAAATTCGAACGTTGATTCGTACCGTATTGCAGTTAAAAGAAGTTAAAATCAAAAAAAATCCACAAACCGAAGGTAAAACCATTCAGTTTGTGGATGTTGATACAGATGTCTGCAGCCTAATGGTTCGGCATTATTTCGCCTCTTTCTCCAAATAGGTTATCGCCTGACCGACTGTGGTTATTTGTTCAGCTTGTTCGTCCGGAATAGATAAGTTGAATTCTTTTTCAAATTCCATAATCAATTCTACGGTATCGAGAGAGTCTGCACCCAAGTCTTGAGTGAAACTTGCTTCTGGTGTCACTTCTGTTTCGTCAACACCTAATTTGTCTACGATTATTTTCGTAACTTTTTCTGCAATAGTTGCCATGATTCTTGTAAAAATTTTTTTAATAAATTCTTTGATTTTTCTTAATTTGAAATGCTACATCAGCGTTTAACCGATAATTTCGGCGGCAAAGGTAACATTTCCCCTATCTTTTCTTTAATTTTTTGCATCAAATTTCTCAACGAATAAAATCCCAGAAGTTGATGACAACAATCAAAGCCAATAACAGCATAAACCCAAACGTCACAGCTTTTTCCATAAATTGGTCACTCACACGCTTGCCTGTAAACACTTCCCAAAGAAGAAAAACGACATAACCGCCATCAAGTGCAGGAATCGGCAAAAGATTCATGAAGCCCAAAATCAAGGACAAACTTGCCGTCATAAGCCAAAAACGCTGCCAATCCCATGTTTTTCCAAACATTTGGGCAATGGATTTAAAGCCACCGACGCTCTCTTTCGCTTTGATTTCACCTTTAAACATTTTGCCAAAGGCTTTGATTTGGTTCACCAAAAAGTCCGTACCACGTGTCACACCCATCGGCAAAGCCTGTGCGAGTGTATATGAGTTATGTTCTAATGTAAAACCTAATTTTGCATAATCCGCTTCGGGTCTAAGTCCAATTTTACCGTCATCATTCGTCGAAAACTTCAATTCGACCGTATCCTGACCCCTCAGTATTTTGAGGTCAAGTGGCGTATTTTTCTTATCTTTCAACTCATTGATGAAAGCATCATAGCGATGCAAATAAACCATGTCTATACCATTGAGTGATAAAATTTGGTCGCCGACTTGCAAACCGCCTTTTTCAGCAGGGGCATCTTTGACCACTTCGCCAACAACAAATGGCACACGTGGATAAAACAAGGATTTATCTTTATTTTCAAATTTTGTCAAGGTATTGACCGCATCCGCTGGAATGTTAATGATGGTTTTTTGACCATCGCGCTCAACTTCCATAGTCCGCGAGCCGTCGAAAACGATGCCCCGAAGAACCACGCGGTCGTCAAATTTCTCAAAAGGTTTGCCGCCAACACTGATGATTTTATCACCCGACTTCAAACCCAACTGCATACCTAGCGAGTCAGCTTGAATACCGTCTTTGACACTTGATGCTGGTAAATAGTCCTCGCCATAGTGCCAAGCCATCATACCAAAAATAAGAAATCCGAGGACAATATTGACCGTCACACCGCCTATCATAATAATAAGGCGTTGCCAAGCTTTTTTTGAACGAAATTCCCATGGTTGAGCCGGCTGTTTGAGGGCTTCTGTGTCCATACTTTCGTCCACCATACCACTGATTTTGACATAACCGCCCAAAGGCAACCAGCCAATGCCGTATTCAGTATCACCAATTTTCTTTTTAAAAACAGAAAACCAAGGGTCAAAAAACAAATAAAATTTTTCAACACGGGTATTAAACCAACGAGCAGGGAAAAAATGACCGCACTCATGTAAAACTATTAAAAGGGACAAACTCAAAAGAAACTGCCCCAACATGGCTAAACTCATAGAAAATGATGATTAGTGATTATTTAAATTTTTATTTTTTTCAAAAACGTCTGAAAACGCCGCAAAGGTAACAAAATTCAATTGGGAGGGGTTTCTAAAAGATAGGAATTAGATTAAACCATTATTTTCATCGAAGTTTTGACTTAAATTAAGCTGTTTTACTGAGGGGGCTTCTATTTTTGTGAAATATATGGATACAACTAATCACTAATTACGAATAACCATTAACGGATATGAACCAACCAACTACATTGAGCTTTTGGGAGCGCGATAGTTTTTTTAACAATATTGATGTCGCTATCATCGGTAGCGGTATTGTCGGACTTTCCACTGCTTTGGCTTTGCGTGAACGTGATGCGACATTGCGCATTGCTGTCATCGAGCGCGGGGCTATGCCTACGGGTGCAAGTACGCGCAATGCTGGTTTCGCTTGCTTCGGCAGTATCACCGAGCTACTTGATGATTTAGAAAATCACACTGAAAATGAGGTTTTTGCCTTGGTAGAGCAGCGTTTTCGCGGTCTTTCACGTCTGCGGCAACGTGTTGGCGATGTGAATATGCGTTATGAAGCCTACGGTGGGTTTGAAATTTTCAAAAATACCACCCTCCCTATTCTTGAAAAATGTGCTGATTCAATATCGTATTTTAATAAAAACATTAGTTCCATTGTTGGACGCAACGACAATTATGAAGTGTTGAAACAAGGCTTTGGTTTTAAAAACGTCGCACCCAATTTGATTTGGAATAAATCAGAAGGACAAATAGATACAGGGCGGATGATGACGACCTTATTACGCCTCGCTAAAGAACAGAACATCTTGATTTTCAATGGTTTAAAAATCAACAAAATCACTGATGATACTGAGGGGGGCATTTTGGAGACAGTTGATGGTTGGGATTTTAAGGTAAAAAAGATTGTTGTGGCAACTAATGGTTTTGCACGACAACTCATGCCACAACTTGAAGTACAAGCAGCTCGAAACCAAGTTTTAATTACAAAACCGATTCCGAATTTACCGATAAAAGGCTGTTTTCACTACGACAAAGGTTATTTTTATTTCCGCAATGTCGGCAATCGTTTACTCTTAGGTGGTGGACGCAATTTGGCGGTCTTAGATGAAATGACCGATTCTTTTGGTTCAACAGAATTGATACAAAATGCACTAAAACAATTACTTACAGATGTCATTTTACCCGATACGCCCTTTGAAATTGATACATGGTGGAGTGGTATTTTAGGCATCGGCAGTCATAAAAAGCCGATAATTGAACGGGTATCGCCCAATGTCATAGTGGCTGTTCGCATGGGTGGCATGGGCGTTGCGATTGGTAGTCTGATTGGTGAAGAAGCGGCGACATTGGTGGATATTTAGTTGTCTTATGTAGTCGGGAAATTTATTTCCGCAAAAAACTCATTATGTCCACTTTCTCGCGGGAAATAAATTTCCCGACTACGTATTCCTTTCTTTTTCAAATGAAAAAGCATAGGAAATTGATAAAAAACGTTGTTTTTATTGTAAAAAAGATTATTTTTGTACTAACAAACATCATTTTGAGCAAAATTTATAACGTTACCAAATGCCCGATTTACCAATTATTACGTCTATTTACTTTGACCCTACCACCGATTTTGGTTTTAAAAAACTCTTCGGTGAAGAAGCAAATAAAGATTTGCTGATGGATTTTTTGAATTCCCTGTTGCCTTCGCATCATCAAATTGCTTCGTTAACCTTTCAAAAAACGGAACAATTGCCAGACCATTCAGAGGAGAGGAAAAGCATTTATGATATTTATTGCGAGGACATCAATGGTGAAAAATTTATTGTCGAAATGCAAAAATCCAAAATGACTTATATGGTGGATAGAACGGTCTATTATTGCACTTTCCCGATTCAGAGGCAAGCCAAGAAAGGGAAATGGAATTTTAAACTAAACCGTGTTTATGCCATAGGGATTTTAGATTTTGAATACGACATCCAATTAGAGCATTGGAAAGAACGGCAATTGCTGCGTCCTTTTAACCTACGCGATAATAATGGCATTTTGATGACGGACAATTTGCATTTTCTGTTTTTGCAATTGCCCTATTTTTCAAAAACAGAAAATGAATTAGTCACCCAATTCGACAAATGGTGCTATTTCCTTAAAAATTTGGAGAATTTTGATTCTATTCCTAACATTTTAAAAGAACCTATATTCATGAAAGCTTTTGATGTCGCTGAAATATCCAATATGGACGATGGAGATTACATACTCTATCAAATTAGTAAAAGTAAAAAATATGATATGGAACTGCTTGAAGATGAGGCAGAACAACGTGGCGTGGAGAAAGGGATTGGAATTGGAATGGATAAAGATAGGATAAATGTTGTTTTAACAGCATACAGTCAAGGTCATTCGCCTAATCTAATAAGTCAATTTACAGGTATTCCTCTTGACAGTGTATTGAAAATTATTCAAAATTATAACAATAATAAAGGTTGATTTCTAAATCACAAAAAAACTATTTTAATGAAAATGGACGATGCCGATTATATACTACACCAAATTTCTAAAAGTAAAAAGTATGATATGGAACTGCTTGAAGATGAAGCAGAACAGCGTGGTATGGAAAAAATGAATAAACAAGTCGTTTTAACAGCTTATGGTAAAGGTTTGTCGGCTATACAAATTAACGATTACTTTGGTATCCCGCTCGAAAAGGTTTTAGAAATTATTGAAAAACATGGTCAAAATAAAGCATAGCAAGCTCATCGAATTGATACACATAAAAATAGGCTTCAACTTGTTTAGTTGAAGCCCATTTTTTACCCCCTCAGTAAACTACGCCTTTTCAGATTTCATTTGAGGAAAGAACAAAACCTCTTGTATAGAAGTTTGGTTCGTCAACATCATCGTCAAACGGTCAATACCGATGCCGATGCCCGATGTTGGCGGCATACCATATTCCAAAGAACGGAGGAAGTCTTCGTCCATCATCATCGCTTCGTCGTCGCCGCGTGCGGCTAATGCGAGTTGGTTTTCAAAACGGGCGCGTTGCTCGATTGGGTCGTTCAACTCGGAATACGCATTGGCGACTTCTTTACTGTTGACAAATAACTCGAAACGCTCGACAAGCCCTTCTTTTGACCGATGTTTTTTAGTCAAAGGCGACATTTCAACAGGATAGTCCGTAATAAATGTCGGTTGTATCAAGTTCGGTTCAGCTTTTTCGCCAAACAATTCATCTATCAATTTGCCTTTACCCATAGATGCGTCAACATTGATGTGGAATTGACGGCAGACACCCCTCAGTGCTACCTCGTCCATTTCGCTGACATCAATGCCTGTGTATTTTTCAATCGCTCCAAAAATAGACAGACGTTCGTAAGGTCCTTTGAAATCCACAACGTTCTCCCCTATCATCACTTTGGTATCGCCATTGACGGCAATTGCCACTTTTTCCAATAGGTTTTCGGTTGTTTCCATCATCCAATTGTAGTCTTTGTAGGCAATATAAAACTCCAAAGCTGTAAATTCAGGATTGTGTGTCCTGTCCATACCTTCGTTGCGGAACATTTTACCGAACTCATAAACGCCGTCAAAACCTCCGACAATGAGCCTTTTCAAGTACAATTCGTTGGCAATTCGCAGATAAAGCGGCATATCCAAGGTGTTGTGATGCGTTTCAAAAGGTCGTGCAGCCGCACCACCATGTATCGGTTGCAAAATCGGTGTTTCCACTTCCAACCAACCTTTGTCGTCGAAAATACGACGCATGGTTGAGATAATTTTTGCACGTTTTACAAAAATTTCACGGTATTGTGGATTGACCGTCAAGTCCACATAACGTTGACGATAGCGCATTTCAGGGTCAGTAAAGGCATCAAAGACATTCCCGTCTGCGTCTTTTTTGACGATTGGCAAAGGGCGTAATGCCTTAGACAACAAGGTAAATTCTTTGACATGCACCGATATTTCGCCTGTTTTTGTCTTAAAAGCAAAACCTTTGATACCGACGAAATCGCCAATATCCAAGTATTTTTTAACCAAAAGAGGGAAAAAATCGTCGCGTCCAGCAGCCGTATTGACTTCTTCGCCACGCATATATAATTGGATTTGACCTGTTGCGTCTTGGATATTCATAAACATCGCCTTACCCGCTTCACGTTGTGCCATGATGCGTCCTGCGATGGTGATATCTTGAAAATTTTTACGGTTTTTCGTACCGTCTTCCGAAATTTCTTCTTCGTATTGGGCTTTGATGTCGGCAGACATTGCCTTTACATCAAATAGGGCTGCGGGATACGGGTCAATGCCCATTTCCCGAATTTTTTGAAGCGACTCGCGCCGCACGATTTCCTGCTCGCTTAATTGCTGACTCATATTTTTAATGGTGAATGGTGAATGGTGAATGGTGAATGGTGAATGATGAATGATGAATGATGGTTTTTTTGTCATTCTGAACGCAGTGAAAGAATCTAAATGATTGATATTCAAGCTCTTTCACAACGTCCAGCACAACAAATGATGTTTATATTTTAACCTTAACCATCTTCGTAAACAACGCAACACGTCCTTTGATTTCTTCATCAGTCAAGTTTTTCAACCCCTCAGTACTGAATTTTTCAACGCAGAAAGAAGCCAAAGCAGAACCATAAATGACGGCACGTTTCATATTTTCAAAATTCGGCTTGCCTGTTGAAGCGATATAACCCATGAAACCGCCTGCAAATGTATCGCCTGCGCCTGTTGGATCAAAAACTTCTTCGAGTGGCAAAGCGGGGACGTAAAAAACTTCATCTTTATGGAAAAGCATCGCACCGTGTTCCCCTTTTTTGATGATGAGGAATTTTGGTCCTAATGTCAAAATCTTTGTTGCTGCTCTGCGGAGTGAACGTTCGCCGCTCAATTGACGGGCTTCTTCGTCGTTGATGATGAGAACGTGTACTTTTTTAATGACTTTCAAAAGCGGTTTCATCATTATGTCCATCCAAAAATTCATCGTATCGAGTGCGATAAGTTTCGGACGTTTGGTCATTTGGCTCAAAACTGCCATTTGTACTGAGGGGGTCAAATTGCCAAGCATCACATATTCCGACGCTTTATAACTTTCAGGCAAAACAGGATTGAATTGCTCCAAAACGTTCAATTGCGTTTCAAGTGTATCACGTCCGTTCATATCCTTGTGGTAGCGTCCGTGCCAGAAAAAAGACTTCTCGCCCTTTTTAATTTCCAAACCTTCGAGGTTTACACCGTTTGAACTAAGGTAATCGAGTTCAGATTGTGGAAAATCGTCGCCTATGACAGCGCAAAGATTAATTTGTTTTGTAAAGTAAGATGCCGCCATGCTGACATAGGTGCAAGAACCACCTACAACTTTTTCAGCAACACCATACGGCGTTTCAATTGTATCAAAAGCAACTGTTCCAACTGTTAAAAGACTCATTTTCAAAGAGTTATGTGCGTTTCAAAAAACGCTATTTTAATTAATGAAAAATATTTTAAAAATAATTGCTGCAAAGATTGTATAATTTGATGAAATGGTTCTAAATTTGCATCGCTTTTTAAGTAAAGCATTAAGATTAAACAAAAAAGCCTGATTAGCTCAGCTGGTTAGAGCGGCGGACTGTTAATCCGTAGGTCCTTGGTTCGAGTCCAAGATTAGGCGCAGAAGCCTCACATTTTTGTGAGGCTTTTTTTGTTTTTATACACTTCATTCTCCTCTCCTTCCCTTATTTTTACGACATGAATATCATTGAAAGCCATACAGAACGCATCCGCAACGAGGCTTATCGACTCGGATTCGAGTTTATCGGCATAGCTCGGGCTGAACAAATGGACGACGAAGCACGGCGGCTTGAAGCATGGCTAAACCAAGGTTTACATGGCAAAATGAGCTATATGGCTAATCATTTTGACAAACGCATTGACCCACGTAAACTCGTGGATGGTGCAAAATCAGTCATTTCTTTGACCTATAATTACTTTACAGACGAAAAACAAACCGACGACGAAGCCCCTAAAATCTCAAAATACGCTTACGGAACAGACTATCATTTTGTCGTTAAAGACAAACTCAAACAGCTTTTGCAGTTTATCAACGATGAAATAGGTGAAGTAAACGGACGTGCTTTTGTGGATTCCGCCCCTGTTTTGGAGCGTGATTGGGCAAAACGGTCAGGCGTGGGTTGGATTGGAAAGAATACACTGTTGATAAACCCCAAACGCGGTTCTTATTTTTTCCTTGCAGAATTGATTTTAGATTTAGAATTGGTCGGTGACAATCCCATTCGCGACCATTGTGGCACGTGTCGTCGCTGCATTGATGCGTGTCCGACGGAAGCGATTTCGCCCAATGGTTACGTTATGGACGGCTCAAAGTGCATTTCTTACTTGACAATTGAGCTAAAAGCAGACGAAAAGATACCCCCTCAGTATAAAGACCAAATGGCGGGCTGGATGTTCGGTTGCGACATCTGCCAAGACGTTTGCCCTTGGAATCGCTTTGCAAAACGGCATGAAGAACCTCAATTTGAACCACATCCGAAACTCTTAACCATGACAAAAGAAGAATGGTTGGACATCACGGAAGACGTTTTTAAGGAAATTTTTAAAAAATCGCCTGTGAAACGGACGAAGTTTGAAGGTTTGAGACGAAATATTGAGTTTTTATAGAATCCCCGTTTGCTTCAAAAAAAACATTTCTCCGAGGCAACCTTTTAACGGCTTTTGATACATGAATAGGTAGCTTACAGCATGGTTTGGCTGTATGGCTATACTTTCTATTTGCCCAAAAGTGATTTATCAGTTATTTGTTTTAATCATATTTTTCAATTCAATCTATTCTATGAAAAATTTTAATGTCGTGTTTAGAACGCTTATTGTCTTTTTATGCTCATTTCTAAGTATTTCCGCCTATTCGCAAAGCAAATTCACCCTTAGCGGAACGGTGACAGATGCGGCAAGTGGTGAAAAACTGATGGGTGCAACCATTTCTGTCAAAGAGGCGACAGGAAGTGTTATTTCAGATAATAAAGGATTTTACACAATGACTTTACCACAAGGCACTTACACGCTCGCATTCAGCTATTTAGGTTTTGAAAAAATGACTGAACAAGTTAACCTCACAAAGGACTTAACAAAAGACATTCGCCTAATCAGCTCTACAAAAACGATGGATGAAGTGGTCGTGAAAGGTAAAGCCAAAGATTTCAACATTAAATCAACAGAAGTAAGCGTTGAAAAACTTTCTATTCAACAGATTGAAAAAATACCCGTCATTATGGGCGAAACGGATATTTTTAAAACCATACAATTGCTGCCTGGCATCACAAGCATTGCAGAAGGTCGAAGTGGTTTTATCGTCCGTGGCAGCGGCATTGACCAAAATCTGATTTTGATGGACGGAATGCCGTTGTACTATTCCTCGCACATGCAAAGCTTGTATTCCGTGTTCAATGGTGATGCCGTTGACGGTTTAACAGTTTATAAAGGAGGCATTCCGGCACGTTTTGGCGGACACGGGGCTTCCGTTTTGGATGTCAGAATGAAAGAAAGTGATTTTGAACAATATCATGCAAAATTGAGTGTTGGACTCATCACCTCTAAGTTTTCGGTTGAAGCACCCGTTATTAAAGACAAACTCTCCGTGTTTTTGGCGGGTCGTTCGACAAAACAAAGTGTTGGTAATTTATACGATAAAATGAGTGGTGGATATGTGGCTGTCAGCCCCACAAATGGTGGTAAAACAGGTACTGTCATTGCAAAACCAGGAACAACGACTGGACAATTTACATTTTTTGACCCTTATGAAAGTTGGTACGACCTCAATGGTAAAGTTATTTACAAAATAAACGACAATAACAGTCTGTTTTTGTCTGGTTATTATGGTCAAGACTATGCAATTACAGATGGAGGCTTTACGGATTGGGGCAACCGAGCGTCACTGCTTCGGTGGAATCATGTATTCAATCCAAAGTTTATATCCAACACTTCTCTTATTTACAGTCGTTATTATACCCATTCCTCTTCGGGTATTTATGAGTTCAATTCAGGCATAACGACAAGCGGTTTTAAACAAGAGTTTTCCTATTTTCCTAATGCTAAAAATGAGTATCGTTTCGGATTTCAGACTGAATATCAAGACTTTAACCATGGTGCATTAGTGGATTAAACGCAATCAGACGGTGGTAAATTCATGCCGCCGATGCAAGGTCTTGAAAGTGCTGTTTATGTGGAAAATGATAGAAAAATCAATTCATGGTTGTCGGCTTTATTGGGCTTGCGGTATTCTCTTTATCATCGTTTGGGACCAGGCAATAGTTTTACTTATGATGAACAAACAAATCAACCCATTAGTAGTGTGCCTTATTCGAGTTATACCGATGTAATGGCTTTTTACCACAATCTCGAACCGAGGCTTGCCGTGACTTTTTTGTTGAGTGAAAAAAACTCGATTAAGGCATCGTATAATCGCAATGCTCAATATCTACGCCTTATGACATTGGGTTCTGATATTACATGGTATGACATTTGGATGCCCAGCACCGAAAATATTAGACCGATGTTGACAGACCAATTCGCATTGGGTTATTTCCACAATTTCAAGGATAATGAGATTAAGTTTTCGGCAGAAACCTATTATAAAATCTTAGATGGTGCAGCCGATTTTGAAGACGGCTTACACAATTATTTGATAAATAATTTAGAAGCGTATGTCGCTACTGGACAAGGTCGTGCGTATGGCTTAGAAGTTTCAGTAGAAAAACCAAATGGCAAATTCAACGGGCGCATCAGCTATAATTTGGGCAAAAGTGAATATCAAATTGATGTCATAAATAAAGGCAGATGGTATCCGAATCGGTATGATGCCACCCACAGTTTATCAATTGTTGCCAGTTATGAAGTGTTCAAAAACCTGACGCTATCAAGTACATTTCTTTATACAACAGGTCGTCCTGTTACCTTGCCCGAGTCTTATTATTACATCAGTGGCGTAGCGTTCCCTTATTGGGAAGGTCGTAACAAATACCGTTTGCCTGATTATCACCGCCTTGATTTTGGTATCAAATACGAACCTGATTTTATGACCATACATTTGAAAAAACACAATAGGGATATAAAATCGAGTTTTGAACTTGCTTTCTACAATGTGTATAATCGCAGAAATGTCCATACCATCAATTATACGAACAATGCGGGTGGAAAAAGTACAACAACAAACGCTTCAAACGTTTATCAACCTCATGGTATAAGTACCTTTGGTTTTATGCCAAGCTTTCAATTTCATCTTAAATTTTGAGTTTTTTGGACAAAATGCTAACAAAAACCCTCAAAATAC
>JAYSQG010000571.1:0-6954 GCA_043721685.1 Saprospiraceae bacterium
TAAAAGTGAGTAAATCTTTGGCATTAAACGATTTCGATTTCGCACTCAATGCAGGTATTGCCGGTCTTTTTCCTAAAAAAATGCAAACAGCACGTACACAGCCCCAATATGCTTTTGAAAAAGGCACTGTTGTGGAAGTTGTGAGCGAGCGATATGGCGATTTGGGTGTTGAGTTAGCCGATGGTGCTTTTACTGATATGTTTGAATTGGGTTTAATGCCAAAAAACGACCCACCTTTCACCGAAGATAAGTTATTGAATACCAAACCATTATGCCCATTCAATCTACCTTTAACCCATGGTTTAACTATTCAAAAAGTGCATGGTTTTCCTTTAAGTATCAAAGGCATTTTACAAAAATATAAGGATGTTCAAATCGAAACAATGGAAGGCGCAGCGTTCTTCCAAGCCTGTCTTACTGAGGGGGTAGATTTTTCTGAAATCAGAGCGATTTCTAATTTTGTCGAAGCCCGTAATCGGGAAAATTGGCTGATTGATGAAGCCATAGAACGGCTCAATCAATTCATTATAGACTTATTTGTCGCCAATAAGGTTTGAATTCGTTACCCATGATTGGTTAGCTTAGTTCTATTTAGGCACTTTAACTGCTTTTCAAAGCTTGTAACTACCACCATTCACGATTAAATCACGACACAAAAATCGCCACAGGTGCGGATGCACCACTTGCAAGACCATTCGTACCTTGTGCAATAATCTGAAACTCATAGACCTTTCTGGATTCGAGATTGGAAAAAGTATATTCACCTGTACTGTCGTAAGTGCCATTTTGCCAAACAGGTTCATCCAATTTTCGATATAAAAAGGCGTAGTTGATGGCATTTTTGACACGTTTACACTTTACGGTGGCAAAACCAGGCTTATTTTCTATGTTTTTAGCTTCCACAACAGGTGTATCCAATGCCGTCACAGTCCTTTTAGCGAATTTAGATATTTTGTTGGTGCCACGCACCTCAAAACCCGCGTCGGTGATGATGCGCGGGTCGTCATCATTATCTTCTGCCAAATCTTCAAGTTGGCGCGCCACTTTAACCAAATGCTTGAGTAAGATTTCTCTAAGATTATTTCTATCCGCTATAAGCCCTGTATCGCGTCGAGAAGCAAGGGCAATGCCTGAAATAAAAGCATCGGTTTTTACTTTGGTATCGTCAATATACGATTTTAAGGACGCATATTTTACGTCGCCAGACATCATCTGATACACTGTATTGCTGAATGATAGCAATTTATCATTCGAGTATTCTTTAAAAGCTAATGATACGGATAGTCCCATTTCTGTATGATTATAAGGTAATGTAATAAAAATATTTTATCATATTATCTACAAAGAACATGCCAAATTATAAACATACAAAATATCTAAATACTGAGGGGGGCTATTATTGCATCGCAAATTGTAAGAGAACACAATAATCTCCCAAAGTTTCCTTTTTGCTTTCCGAAACTTCTTTCATCTTCCGAAGTTTCCTTTTTGCTTTCCGAAGTTTCTTTTTTACTTTTCGAAACTTTTTTTGATAATTTTTAAAAACCTTCGGTTTTGAAAAAAACAAGCAGAAAAAAATGAAACCCGAAGGTTTTGAAAAAAACAAGCGGAAAAAATAAAAAACCAATGTTGTCAAAAGAAATAACATCGGATATTTTTAAAATCCGCTTGATTTTTTCGAAATAAATTGAGTATAATAAAAAGAGAATGACCGAAAAAACAACAAAAATATTTTAACTAAGCCATTGACTATGTAAGAATTATATAAAAACAAAATTTTTCTTTCACCGAAAAACGCCAAAAAATGTAATAGGTGGTTTTAAATAGTGTTTCTATGTTTGCCCCTGTAATGTTAAAGACATTTCAAACAGTACAAGAAAATACCCAATAACCCTCTTTTACTGCTACGCAAAATGTTTTAATATTAATTCATCATTAAGTTCCATTTCTTCATTTGGTTATTAAATTTCAACGACCATACATTTGCACAACAAAAATCTATTTCACTAAACTCTAAAATCAGTATTTTTATGTTAGCTTCAAGAATCCAATTTCATGCTTCACGCTTCACGCTTCACGCTTCACGCTTCACGCTTCACGCTTCACGCTTAGACACGTCTATTTCGGTTTAATTTTATTGTTTTTGTTAGTTACGACAGCTATAAAGAGCCAATCCATCAAAGATGTGATAATGCCGTCACCAAATGCAGCGAGTTTGGGCAAATATGGCGATATACCCGTGAGCTATTCGACAGGCATACCGAATATTGGTGCGCCAATTCATACGGTTACTGAGGGGTCATTAAGTTTACCTATTTCTTTGAGTTATCATGCGGGTGGCTTAAAAGTGGGCGAGCCTTGTAGTTGGGTGGGCTTGGGTTTCAGCCTTCAGGCTGGTGGGATGATAAGTCGAAATATGCGCGGTAAACCCGATGAATCGGCAAGTGGCTATTTAACTTCATCAGGTTTGAAAATAACGACTGACGGGAAACTGGCAGATTCTGCGACATATATAACACCTTATGAAGTTTATAATGCGACTGTAGATGGCGAACCCGATGTTTTCTCGTTTTCCTTCTTGGGTTATTCTGGGAAATTTTATATTGATGCAGATAAACATGTCGAAGTCATACCCAAACAGGACATAAAAATAGATTATTTTTTAGGTGAAGGGTTTGGGGCAAGTCGGCTATATAAATTCAAAATTACAACAAATGAAGGCAATATCTATGAGTTTGGGGATGTGGACGGACTTGAAGCGATAGAATACGTACAAACACCGGAAACTTTTATAAATGCTAATGGTTGGTATTTGAGGAAAATTACTTCTCCCGATGGTAAGCATAATATTACATTTTCTTACGAAAAAGAAGCTTTTAGACAGAGGAGTCGTTCTACCCCAATTGATTCTCCTGACCCTTCGGCTACAATTGAAAATCAAGGTGGTTATTCGTTATCATATTCGGATATCCAATCGCTTCGTCTTTCTCAAATAAAAACAACTATTGAAACAGTAACTTTCGAGGCGGGTAATGAGCGAAATGATATTGGTTATTCACTTTATAAAGATATGGCTAAGGTTGCCAAAACTTTAAATGCCATAAGAATTGATAATGGCACACATTGCAAGAGGTTTAGGTTGTTTCAAAGCTATTTTGAAGACAATACGACTTATAAATCGGGTGGTGTCGGCGATTTTAGGTTAAGATTGGACTCAATACAAGAAACACGTTGTACCGATACCAATATTAACGTTGCTCCCTATGTTTTTACGTATCAAATGAAAGAGGGTAATACAAATTTTTTGCCCAATAGATATTCGGCTGCCATAGACCATTGGGGTTATTTTAATGATGCTAATACCAATCCTAAAATGGGTTTCAATATTCCTTTTACGAGGTTGGTATATCCCATTCCAACAAATTCACAAGGGACAAACGTTGTTATAGCGGATGTTTTTAGAGGCGTTTCAAACAGAGAAACGAATGAAGCGGCTATGAAACTGGGGACGATTAAGCAAATTCAATATCCAACGGGTGGCTCTACATCTTTTGAATTTGAAGCCAATACTTATTGGGATACGGTTGGTACCACTCAACTTCAAGACGAAACTGTTTTACTTTCTCGGTATTGGGCAGAAGGGGGGCAGTGTTTCAAAGACGATACACCTGTCAGTTCAGCCCTTGCCATAAAGACATTTAGTACCGCTAATTACGGTTTTGTGTATAACCTATTCTTTACATGGGAAAACAAAAAAGCCTATTGGTGGGGTGGGTCTTGTGATACATATTCACCGCAAACAGAAATAAAAGTCTATAGAACAAGTGACAATGTACTTGTTGATTCTAAAACAATATCAGGAACGATACAAAGCAGCCGACTTGATTCTCTATTTCCAAGCATCAAATTAGATGTAGAATACCGTTTTGAAATGAAAGGTCAGAATGTCGCTTCTCGTTTTTTTATTCAGAAACAAATTATCGTTGGTAAAGATGCCAATAAAGCCGTTGGTGGGCTAAGGATAAAGACAATAACATCAAATAATGGCATAAATACAGCCAATAATGTTGTCAAAACTTATGAATATACAGATGAAACAAATACCTCAAAAACAAGCGGCATACTCTACAACAAACCTTCTTATGGCATCATTGTGCGTGGCAATATTGGTAATTCTCTTTGGCTTGTCCAACGAGTTGGCACAGCTTGGAATTGCCCTGGTCCAGCTATTTTCCCTATTTCGAGTGTTGCTCCGACCTCCAACTCACGCCTATTTAGTTGGGCAGACTTTTTATTTCCTGCGCTTAGATGTGCAACGGATACGATATTTTTGCCAAACACATACCAGTTTCATCATTTTTACGAAAACTCTATTATCCCTTTGAGTTCGTTTGAAGGCAGTCATCTTGACTATAAACGTGTTGTTGAAAAACTAAGTAATGGCTCGTATTCTCTTTTCACTTTTTCAAGTGGTGATATGCAAGATAAAGAAGATTTTGAAGGTTTTCCAAAATTGCCTATGCAGCCACGATTGAATACAGGAAATCTGACCAATAAAACGATATATAACACCACGAATATCAAAGTGAGTGAAGAAACAACCACTTTTAATAATACAGATGATTATGCTCAAAGTTTTGGCGATTGTTACAGAATCGCAAGACCGCCTTCTGAAACAATCAACCTTACTGGCTCTTTTGGATTACAAGGTTATAATTATACGATTCCAGTCTATCTCTATTTTGTCAAAAAATACAAAATCAGAAACAAAGCTGTCAAACAAATGTCTGTTAAGAGTGTCATTGACGGCGTTGAATCTTTAACGACCTATTCATACGATTTACTCAATCGTTTTCTTTTCCCAACGGTTGTAGAAACGCTAAACAGCGAGGGCAAAACATATACAACCAAGAATTACTATTCGCGTAATTTGCCCATAAGTCACCCCAATTTTGCTATAAAAGACACTTTTGAGAAACATTTCATGATTGGTATTGCGCTACAATCCGAACAATTGATAAATGGTAGAAAAGTAAGTGGTTCAGTTTTAGAATATAAATCTTATGGGTATCAATTATATCCTCAAACAGGTTGGCAAAACTTTCTAACTTTTTACCCTTACCGTGCTTTCTCAATTAATAGAGATAGTTCTTTAAAATTGAATGTTACGATTGATTCTTTTACTTTTAGCACAGGCTTACCTGCACAAATGACGAAGGCAGGTTATAGTGTACCACAAAGATTTACATGGGATGCCTACAAACGATTGACTAATAAAAATTATGGCACACTCAATTGGGGCGTAGGTTATTATAGTACATCCAATTTGGTACAATATGTCAGCGATGAAAACGGTTTGATGACCAAATACACCTACGATTCGTTGTGGCGTTTGTCCATTACTCAAAATCGTTTTGATGGTACGATGACATCACCGACAAACGTTCAAGCCACCACAATTTATGATTATCATTACAAAAATGGTGCGGCTGATTATAATTACTTTGGAACGAGTACCTCTTTTATCAACGCATCAAACACCCTCCCCCTCAGTACAAAACAGTACACGGACGGTCTCGGTCGCCCATTGGAAGTCGTCAAAGAAAACTATACCCCAAATGCACAGCAGCAAAAAAACTATGTCGCTTACGATGCACTCGGCAGACAAAACAAGACCTTTTTGCCTTTTGAAAGCAGCAGCTTAGGTTTTGAAGCCGCTTCAAATTATTTTAGTGTCCATCCTTATGTTTTGACAGAGTTTGAACCCTCACCCCTCAGTCGTCCGACCAAACAAACGAATGTGGATGGCACAACGGTTCTATCAAGTTACGGTACAAATACCACATCAGAAGTACGGCTTTTCAGTGTTCCTACTGAGGGGTATGTTTCAAGCAATAGTTATTATCCCCTGAATTTTCTTTATAAAACGACAATGACGGATGAAAACAACAAATCAACTTGTGTTTTCAAAGACAAACTCGGGCGTGTCGTTTTGACCCGTAAGCTACTGAACAATAAAAGAGTGGACACTTATAATGTCTATGATGACTATGGACAATTAACGGCTGTGTTGCCGCCAGGTTCGGTGGATTCTGCAAGTGGTAATGTCACTTACGCTTTGATTTTTCAATATAAATACGACAATCAAAACCGTTTAATCGAAAAGAAAGTCCCTGGCGCAGACCCTCAAAAGTTCTTTTACGACAAACGTGACCTTTTGACTATGACCCAAGACGGCAATATGGCGCATGAAACCCCTGCAAAATATTTGGCAACCCAATACGACAACTTAGGGCGTGTGCTGAAAACGGGTTGGAAATTTGATACAACGGGTCTGTGGTCAGGTGCCATAACCATTGCCGATGACGACAATAAACTCACAGAAACACAGTATTATCCCAACAAATCATGGGTCAGAGACCAAGGCGCAAAAGTTTTAAAACCGACAAGTGTCTCAACAAATCGCAATTTCGTGTGGTCTTATATTGAGCGACGTGACGGACTCACCTATACAGGCAATCCTGTTTGGACAGGTAAACAGCATCTTTTAACACCAGGTCAGCCTGAAAGACCCATTTTAGATGATGATGCGGCGGGTGTGGATTGGTCTGTTTCGGGATATGATGGCGCACAAAAACCGACTTTGACGGTGCGCTATCTCTTTACGGGTGGTGTTGGGTCGGAAGTGCGGACATACCAAACTTTCGCTTATGATAATGGGCAACGACTAACAGACCAAAAGTATATGTACACGCTCAATGGCGGGAGTTTATACACTCCAACTTTCACTTTGTCGAATATGAATTACAACTACAAAGACCAATTAATCGAGAAAAATATTGGATACAATAACGGAAATGCTTTGCAATCCATAGATTACGCCTACAATTTGCGGGGTTGGTTGACCAATATCAACAGTGTCAATGTATATGGTAACAACAATCCGATTTATAC
>JAYSQG010000572.1:0-10427 GCA_043721685.1 Saprospiraceae bacterium
GATGCGCATTGATTGCCACATTTCTTCCATGCGAACCATGTAGCGGTCAAATGTATCACCTGAAACGCCTATGGGAATATCGAATTCAAAATCCTCATAACTTGAATATGGATTTGCGACACGAACATCATAATCAACACCTGCCGCACGTAGGTTTGGACCTGTAAAACCGTAGTTCAATGCGCGTTCTGCTGAAATACCGCCTACACCAATGACCCTATCCATAAAAATACGGTTTCGGGTAACGAGTTTGTCAAATTCTTTCAAAGCCTTTGGAAACTCTTTCATAAAATGATGAAGCGTATCCCAAGCCTTTTTAGTGAAATCACGCTCGATACCGCCGATTCGACCAATATTTGTTGTCAAACGTGCGCCGCAGATTTCTTCAAAAACCTCATAAATGACTTCACGCCACTTGAAAAGATGTAGAAAACCTGTCATTGCACCTGTATCAACAGCAATAACCGTATCGCAAACAATGTGGTCGGCGATACGGCTCAATTCCATGATAATGACACGTAGGTATTGCGCCCGTTTCGGAATCTCAACACCGATGAGTTTCTCTACTGTCATGTGCCAACCCATATTATTAATAGGTGACGAACAGTAGTTCATCCTATCGGTCAATGTTGTGATTTGATTGTAGGGACGATGTTCCGCTATTTTCTCAAATGCCCGATGAATATAACCGACTGTGGATTCAGAATCCACAATGACTTCACCGTCCATTTTCAGAACATTCTGAAAAATACCATGCGTTGCAGGGTGCGTTGGACCCAAATTGAGTATTTGATACTCTTTATCTTCAAAATTTCCGCCGTTTGGCTGAACGTTTATGAGTTCGTTCATACTATTATAAAGCTTTTAAAATCAATGTTTTATGAGAAAAAAGACTTTCTACTCAATTAAGTTTTCGTTGCCTTGTTCCTTGTTCATCAATCACACTAAAATGATTTTCAATGATTAATCCATTATCAATTCTTTCCAATAGAATTTGAGCTGCTGCTTCTGGGTTATCGCCTTTCAATCTAAAATAAACAACTGCTGGTGGCGGTTGCATTTTATATTTAAAAATCAATTCTCCATAATCTCTGTCAAATGTTAGAATTATCAATTGTTCTTAAACAGCGATTCTTAAAACCTCTTCATCACTTATGCCGAAATTATCTTCGGATATACTTTTGACTTCAAATCCAAGCTTTCTCAAAATTTTCATACTTGGAAAAGGAAAGTTTTCATTTGCTAAAAAACGCATGATTTAAGCTGCTTTTAAAGGTAATGGAAAGTATAATTCCTCGCTTAAACAATCTTTTAAATAAGCAAATATTGCTTTGATATTATCATCTGTTAATCTTGGATAACTTTCCAAAATCATTTCTTTTGTCCAACCGATTTCGAATAATTCTAAAATAAGCTCTACCGAAAGACGTGTGCCTTTGATGGTTGGCTTACCCAATAAAACAGTTGGGTCTGAATGTATATGTTCTCGCCAATTCATTTTTTTTTATTTTAAAATTTAAAAATGCACCCCTCAGTAAAATTCACTTTTTAACGAGGACCGTCCTTCAAAATCTTCTTCAATGTCTTTACTCTATCTGCCGTCATTTCTTCCATGAAAGAACTGCGTTCTAAACTATATATCGTACCATAGTAGGTATTGCCTTGCATAAATTGAGGCATAAACCGCTTGAATTCGGCATCTCGAAAGTCAATCCATCTGTGTTGTGCCGCTTTCATATAATCTATAAACAAGGTGTCTTTAGCATATTTTTTTCTAATTTGCTGATACACAACGTTTAATTCTTTGTCAACTTTGGCATAATCAGCCGCCGCCGTTGCATTCATTTGTGCTTGTGTTTGACTGAAAACAGTCATTGGCAAAACGAATAATGCTAAAAAAAGTAATTTCTTCATAATCTATCTGGCTTTTAAAAGGTGAATGAATAAGATTTAGTGAGATGCTTAAAGTTCGGGAAACTTTTAAAGTTCCCGAACTTAGACGATCTTGTCGGTTTGTTTTTTCTTCGACCACTATAATTTCTTATATATCAACGTCCGAAAAATGAATCGTCCTTATCTTCCCGTCTCTCATCTTCAAGTCCATACTGCTTACGCATCGGAAAATAATTCATTTCGTCCATATTCAAAATACGTTTCAAGTTCGGATGTCCCTCAAAGATAACACCGTAAAAGTCATACTCTTGACGTTCCATCCAATTAGCTGTTGCAAAAACCGTTGTGACCGTTCTTACTGAGGGGTCTTCAATCGGCAAAAAAGTTTTGATGCGAATACGTGTATTGGCTGGTAAGTTATGTAATTGATACATAACACTCAATTCTGCCCCTTTTTCTTCTGGATGATGTGAAGCTGCGAGCGTTGTTAGAAATTGAAAAGATAATTCTGTTTCATTATAAAGGTATTCGATAACATCGGCAAGAATGTCTCTTTTGACTACAAAAACAGGGAAATCGTAGTCAATTGTAGTAGAAACCAAGCCCTCATTAAAGCGTTGTTGCAGCTTCGCCTCCACTTTTGCTTTGAGTTCTTCGACGGCTGGCGTGAGGTATTTCAAATGAGGGTCTTTTATATTGGCGTGCATATTTTTATTGATTATTGCTGATTGTTTATTGATTATTGCTCCTTATTCAATGCCGTAATTCGACAACATGGCTGCATATTCAGGTGAATCACGACGGCGAAGGCTTTCACCTCCTGCTAACTCTTGTATTTTCATGATACCTTCCAACAATTGTTCTGGGCGTGGCGGACAGCCTGGGACATACACGTCAACAGGAATGATGCGGTCAATGCCTTGTAAAACTGAATACGTATCGAAAATACCGCCCGAACTGGCGCAGGCCCCCATCGAAAGTACCCATTTGGGTTCCGCCATTTGCTCATAGACTTGACGCAAAACAGGTCCTAATTTCTTAGAAATCGTTCCCGCGACAATCAATAAATCGGCTTGACGAGGTGAAAAACTCAAACGTTCCATACCGAAGCGCGACAAATCGTAGGTCGCTGCCATAGTTGCCATAAATTCAATGCCACAACAAGAAGTGGCGAAAGGAAGAGGCCACAATGAGTTTTTGCGTGCTAAACCAACCGCTGCATCAAGGCTTGTTGCCATAAATGCCTGACCTTGATAGCTCGGCGGCATATTTTCAGGACGAATATCAATAGCTGTAGTTGCCATAATTTTTTACTTTTTTCACTTTTCACTTATCATTTTTCACTTATCCCAGTCCAATGCGCCTTTTTTCATAATATAAAAAAAGCCAACAAGAAAGATAGCGAGGAATGTAAACATCTCCATTAAACCAAACAGTCCCAGTTTCTTAAAGTTCACCGCCCAAGGGTACATAAATATGACCTCGACATCGAACAATACAAATAAAACCGCGACGAGAAAGTACTTGATGGAAAAGGGAGTCCGCGCATTGCCTTGCGACTCGATGCCGCACTCAAATGCTTCAGATTTGATTTTGGATTTCTTGTGTGGACCTAATATATGTGTCGCTACCATCGTCGTGACTATAAAGCCTATGGAAACGAGCATCATTATTAAAACGGGTAAATAAGTCGTTATGCCTTGTTCTTGCATGATTTGAGTGTTTTTATATATCTGGGGCAAATGTAAAACTTCGTTGCCTTTTAGTGAAATCTTAAAGGTGTAAATCTGTTTTTTGTTGTATCTAATTTTGTAAAAGGGACTTTTTTAGTACAAAATACTGAGGGGGGATTTCACAACAATTATGTAACACATTGATTTTTAAGCTATTGAGTCTGAAACAGAGGTTATATAAATCCATTCTAAATAAATAGACTTCGTCTTTTCAGAAGGTGTGTGTTGTTAATGTCATACAATTTCCTTGAGATTTTAACAACACCTCTCCAAACCTTCATTATTGCTATTATTCTTTTTCATCCAATAGCTTTCTGATTGCAGCGACATCTTTCTCACGTTCTTTAGGTTTTCATTAGGTCAATGAGCACGCTCACCGAATCCTAATAAATCCGACTCTTCTTAATTCAAATCCTTCCCTTATTCCTTTTCCTCCAACAGCTTTCTGATGGCTGCGACATCTCGTTTTAGCGATTTGTATCACTCCTGTATTAGATGTTTTAAACAATCAGGCACTTTTATTTGTGGATTTTTTGAAAAATTAAAAATCATAATATCTTTAAAATACACAAAATGAAGATGGCAGGCTTGTGAGTTGATTACCACTTAAATTCAAAGAATACAGAGCGGTCAATTGGCTCAATGAAGCGGGCAAATTTGTGAGTTTATTTTCACTCAAATCTAAATCTTGCAGCGCGGTCAATTGGCTAAACGACTTGGGCAGCTTTGTGAGTTGAATTCTACTCATATTCAAAGTTTGCTCTCGGCAGCTAAGGCTATCTTTTTTGCTTCATTTGCTTGAAGATAAAACATAACCGCCACAACCAACCCAATCAAAGCCGCCACTGTAATCCCCATCAAAACCCGCCGCCGCGTCCGTTCTCTCCTTTGCAAATAGGCGACTTGCTCACGACTTTTGTTTATCAATTCCGCTAATGAAGTGTCGTAATCTGGCTGCCGTTTCAATCGCTCATCATATAGATCAACTTTACTCAAATCCAATTCATTGAGCAACCGTTGTGTCGGTTTGCCATCGCGCACCCAAGCTTCTTGCGCCAGTATCAATTGCCGTGTCAAGGCTTTGTACTCTTTATCTTCGGCGGAGCGCAATTCGTGGATTTGTTTTGCCACCACATCGTGTACGGGTTCGTAACGTTCCACATCGTCTTCGTCAGCACGTAGGAGTTTGCCTTCGCTGAAATAATTGAGCGCAGATTTTACTTTCCCCACATCTATATTGAGAACATTGGAAAGGTCGGCGGCTTTGCGTGACTGCTTCGTGCCTTCATCGGTTGCAAATTCATCGAGCATCCGAGAAGCAAAGTCATTGGACAAACCGAGCGTCGCAAAAAACGTTTGCGCTGCGCCCAATTGCGATTCAATAAACCGTTTCAAGACATTGCCCAACTCACCGACGGCATTAACGACCCCCTCAGTAAAAAATGGTTTTCCAAGCGTTTTCAAGGCATTTTCATACAAATAATGCAAATACACTTGCAAATACGGCAGATGAGCCGCTTGTTTACCTTCTTTGACTTTTTCCAATATCTGGGCAGCTGTGTCTTTGCCGCCCTCCAATGTCACACCGCCCACAGCACACATTTGGCAAATCACGTCCCTAACCGTTGTATCTTTCATCGGTTCGACACGAAAGCGTTTGTCAAAAAGAGTCGGCAAAACAGGTTCGTATTCATACAAATGCCCAATGTATTCCTCACGCATGGACAATATGATTTTGCAAGGCAAAGGTTTTTCTAACAGTTTTTGAATATCTGTAAAAAACTGCAACCGTTCAGCATGACTGCCAATTGTAAAAATCTCCTCAAATTGGTCAAAAACCAAGTAAATGGGAATCCAACGAATTTCATGAACTTGATTGATGGCATCACCCAAATCTGTTACCGTTTCTTGGTCTAATAATCTGCCCAATTCATGCGCAAACGATTCGTTGATATTGTCTTTACGCCGAATAGACACCCGATACCAATCCGTCGTTTTAAAAACTTTTGGCAAACCCGCATTGATTAAACTTGATTTACCAGTGCCAGATGCACCATAAATAACGATTATGCGCGTTTGCTGCAACAAATTATACAAGGCGTATATTTCTGGGTCGCGTCCAAAGAAAATATTTTTGTCATTCGAGCTATACGGCTCAAAAAGTTTAAACGGCGATTGGTGAACCGCAGCGTTTTGTTGTTTAATAGTGGTCGTTTCCATGTATTTATGATTTCAAGAAGGCGTTTTTAAATTCTGTTAAATACAATTTGAATTCTCCTGCATTTGCCATCAAATGATTGGCTTGGTGTGCAAAATCTGTTGTTTCCCCAATGTGCAAAAGATTCACATGGTTTTGCGTTTCGTCAAATTGCCAAATCTTACTGGGGTTTTGGACAGAAGCAAAATGATAGAGCGTCTTACCTTTGGCATCAGGAAAATAACCTGTGAACAGATACAAATCCACTTCACTGTTTGCCTTTTCCGTAAACACATTGCGGTCAATAACAAAAGGGAACAGATTCATGGTTTTCTCCAAATCAATTAATGTGTCTAAGTCACTTTCATCTGATTTATAGCACAGAATGGATTTATTTTCAAGCATTTTAGCCCCAAACACCGTAGTTGGGTCTGATTCTGTCACAACCAATTTAGAAACGACGTTACCGTACTCGGTATCTACATGTCGGAAATTGACGACATTGATTGCACGCACTGAAGCCATGAAATAGGCTGTAACGTGTTTCAATGCTTGAAAAGCCGTTATCAAATATTGTTGTGCCACAAAGCAACTCTCCATAGATTCATCTTCATTGAGCCGCACACGTTGTTCAAAGTACCGTTTTTGTTGATTAAAATAATTGCAGGCTTGCTCAAATTCGGGCGTATTGAAATAAGCCAACATCCCCTCAGTATCCGCATCAGAGGGTTCATAAAAAAAGAAGCTGACCTCTCTCGAAGTCAGCCGAATAAAATTTATAGTAAAGTGAACACAATTATTTTTTTCCCTGAAACCCAACACTCTCCAAACGTGGTCCATCATAGAGCAACTCTGATGGAATATTGAGCGGATCAACAAGGGCATTCAAAACATTGCCTTCATTGTCCATGATAATTATTTCGACGCGGCGATTGTAGCGACGACCTTCTGGACAGTCTTTGCCTTTACGTTGATTTTTGGCAACAGGCATTTCCATGCCGTAGCTGTTCATGGTAATGCGTTTTTGGCTGATGTCACGTGATTCAACATACTGTGCAGCCATTTCTGTCCGTTTTTCAGACAGCTCCTGGTTCACTTCTGGCGCACCTATATTGTCTGTATGCCCTTTAAGCTCAACTTGATACTTATCATTTTCGCTCAAAATGGATGTAAGACGATTCAATTGCACCTTGGCATCTGGCTTCAAATGGCTTTTGCCGAAGTCAAACAACAAGTGAGTCAAGTTACCCAACGACTTGATCACGTCGGGTACTGAGGGGTCGTCGCCACAAGTCAAAAGACATTCGCGACGGACTTTTTCCACATCTAAAATATAAACGTAGGGATAACCCAATTCAAAGACTTTTCTGCGCACAGAGTCCGCCTCTTCTAAGGTCTTATATCCACCTAAATAGTAGTGCCAAATTTCCTTGTTGTCTTGATGCATGAAGACATCATTAAGGTTCGAGAAATACGTAACAGGACGTTTTTCATTGAAGGCAGTGATGTGGACTAAAAAATTGTTTGTGGAAGTTGCTTGTTCCTGCGCAAATAGGCGGGTAGATAGCAAAAGCAATACAATGCTTGTTGTAGTTGTAATAGTTTTGTTCATAATAAACGTAGTTCGTTCTCAGTAAGTAATGGATATTTTAAGGTTGTAAAAATATGTAACAACATTCAATTATCATAATTCAAAACCTTTTTTTTTATACTTATTATTTAAACCTTATACTTACTTAAAGTAAAATCAATATTTTTATTAAAAAAGTATGTGTATATTTGTGTGTCATTTTAGATAAATGAAACAACTAAATAAGATGTTTTATTTATGATTTAAATAACAATACATACTTTTATGATTGTTTTTCTTGATTGCTAAAAGTTTGATTGTTAATTCTTAATGCAAAACATAATTGGAAACAGTTATTTAAACTTATAATACTTTATTGCCTAAATCCCCCTTTAGTTTATATCGTTCACTTGCTTACCTAATCATAACCAAAGTCACTTATTACCGTACTTTTATCCCCCACAGTAATTCTTTTGTTCTAAGATATCTATAACTTAGTTCAATAGTTTTTTAAATTAAAACAAACACCCATGCTATCAAACTACTCTAAAAGTATAGGAATCCTGCTTACATTTATTACATCTATTTTTCTATTCAACATCTCTTTTGCGCAAGCTGATTTGTCCGTAAACATGCGTACCAATTCATCCTCTTTTGCGCCTTGGACTTTCGTAACCTATTTTGTTACGGTCAAAAACCTGTCAGCAACCAATGCTTCCTCTGGCATTGTCTGCAGTTTTCCTATGCCTGTGGATGGGCGTTACAACTGTTCCAAACTCAGCAAAGGTGAGTGGCGTGCTTGGGAAACAACGGGACCTTGGAACATTGGCAGCATTGCCCCAGGCGATTCTGCGACACTGCAAGCGACCATGTTTTGTATGGATGCGCCCACTATCGTCGGTACTGCAACTGTTTCAGCGACAACTTCTGACCCCGTCAGTACAAACAACTCGGCAACAAAGACTGTAACTAAAGGTGCACAAGCCCCATTTATCGCTTGTACGGCAACCACAACTAGCAATGACTCAATAGATTTGGAATTGACTCTCACTTCAAACAATCTTGAAACAAATGTTAATGCAACAGAGTCTTATGTATTAACTATTTTCAATAAAAGTTCTAAAAATGCAACAGGTGTAAAGGTCAAATTTCTTTTACCCGCTGCTTTACAATACACGACACACAATGTAGCAGGTTTGGGTACTTATAACCCGACAACAGGTATTTGGGATATTGGCGACCTCACCGCTAATTCCAATCATGCCATGACATTAAATGGTAAGGTGCTTCAAGGCGGTTCCATAAAAGTAACCGCACAAGTCACTGCTGCAACCGAACCTGATATTGACAGCCAACCCAATAATTACGGCACTTCGGCAGTAGAAGACGATGAAAAAGACTTGAACATCACAGGTATGCTTGCCGATTTGTCCGTTACAGCAAATGTTGCAGTTGGTACGCCTGCACAATTTTGATGTGTGGAACTTGCCGCAAGGCACGTATATCATTCAAGTGTCGGCTAATAAGGTGCGCAATGTGCCGATGAAGTTTGTGAAGATGTGATTAATGATGAATGGTGAATAATTCACCATTCACCATTCACCATTAATTATACTGGTTCAAGCACCAACGCCCCAACCATTTCCATCACCACATTCAAACGTCCCGTCACGCCTTCCATGACCTCACGGGCATCAACAACGAAAGTTTTGTAGCCTTCTGCTTTAAATTCGATGCTGAATACGCCCGCAGGGAGGGACATAAATTCATAACGACCTGCCTTGTCGCACGTAACGGTAAGACCAAGAGACTTTATTGTAGCGGTGACATTACTGAGGGGGGCTTTAGTTGCTGCATCTGTGATTTTACCACCGAGTCCCGTCGGTCTTGGCGTACAAACCTGCGACAGAATGGTTGCCCACACGAACTTTTTAGCGATGTCTTTTTTTCTAAGAAACACCAAAGGACCATCTTTAATGACTGCCATCGCCCTTGTTTTAAGGTCATTATTGGCAATAATTTTCGTATCTGTACCCACAGGTGATTCTTCTTTTTGGGCATCCACCAATTGTCGAGCGGCGATAAAAGAAGTTTGTTTGGCTTCAAGACGTGTCAAGAACGCAGCGGGCATGTGTCCATTTGTCATCAAAACATCTTTCTTGTTCCGCACAAAAGGCACCATTGCCGTTAACAAACCAGAGATTTCTTTCCAAGAGCCGCCACCGACTTTATCGAAATACGATTTACCCGCTTCTTCGTACATGCTTTCCCGAAAAGACGGGTCGCTTTCGAAAGCCGTTGTACAATAGCCGAATAAAAATCTGTAAAAATCCGAAGCATCTTGTCTTTCAGCAACCAAATCTTGTTGTGATGCTTTGACAGGTTTCATCCGCTCCTCATGGTCAGGCATGGCTTTGACGGTGTTGATGAGTGCCAAATTTTCGGCAATAAAGGCAGCCGTGTAAATGCTTTTGTAATCGGCGAATTCCGTCAAGTATTCTTGGCATAAAAGCCAAACAACACGACAGGCTTTGTAGAGCTCTGCTTGCGTACAGTTATAATTCGTAAGTACCATTGTGAAATGATTTAGAAAAATTATGAAATGAGATTTAATAAAAAAAACCATTTTCAAGTGCATTTAATCATCCGTTTTGCAACAACCCTTCATCCGTTATGCCCTTGCAGCCAACCGTTTTACAATATCCCCTCGTCCGTTATGCGCTCTCCGTCGTCTGTTATGACCCTCGACGCGTCCGTTATGCGCTCCCCGACGGCGGTTATGTATGTTCTTACTTTCGTTTATGCGCTTTCCATCGTCGGTTATATACTCTTCCACATTCGGTTATGTACTTTTCAAAGACGGTTTTATGCCCTTGATGAACCGTTATACGGTTTTATTTTCTACAAATATTTGAGCGAAAAGATGGACATTTTCGCTAAGTGAAAGAGATGAAATAAAGTCCACCATAAACTTCAGGTATTCAATTACTTGACACATGCCTCAATTGCCTCCATCTTTAGATGGAGAATTAGA
>JAYSQG010000573.1:0-5825 GCA_043721685.1 Saprospiraceae bacterium
TAATTTCCAATTTTGGGATTACCCTTGCACCATTCCCGAAACCGAAGACCCCGATATCAATATCTATGATATGCGCCTTGTGCAGCATGAAGACGGCAATATTTATGGCTTGTTTTGCAGCGAACGCAAGGACCCCTCAGTATCTGCGTCCGATACGTCGAGCGCAACGGCACAATGTGGCATTGTTCGCACCAAAGACTTAAAAACGTGGGAACGTTTGCCCGATTTAAAATCCACTTCGATGCAACAGCGCAATGTCGTTTTGCACCCCGAATTTGTCACCGGCAAATATGCTTTTTACACGCGTCCACAAGATGGTTTTATTGAAACAGGTGCAGGCGGTGGCATCGGCTTTGGTTTGGCAGATAAAATGGACGGTGCAGTGGTTGAACACGAGACGATTTTAGATGAAAAACGCTATCATACCGTCTATGAAGTTAAAAATGGACAAGGTCCCGCACCTTTGAAAACCAAGCACGGTTGGCTGCATTTGGCGCATGGTGTACGGAATACTGCAGCAGGTTTGCGCTATGTTTTATATTTGTTTATGACTGACTTACAAGACCTTACAAAGATTATTTACAAACCCGCAGGTTATTTCATTGCGCCCGAAGGCGAAGAACGCATCGGCGATGTCTCCAATGTTGCCTTCTCAAATGGTTGGATTTTAGATGATGACGGAAAGGTTTTCATCTACTATGCTTCATCGGATACCCGCTTGCATGTGGCAACTTCAACACTTGACCAATTGCTTGATTATTGCATAAATACTGCGCCTGATGGCTACCGTTCAGCGGCATCGGTAGAGACTTTGAAAGCGATTATTGATAAAAATTTGAATAAAAAATAAAACACATAGTCACAGTAGAACACATAGCTTTTTTGTCATCCTGTAAGGAACTAAAAAAACTATGTGCGCTACTGTGGCTCGTATGTTTGTACCTATAAACATGAATATTAAAACATACAAATCAGAAGTCGAACAAGAATTGAACAATATCCTCAATTTTTGGGTGATGAAGACTTTTGATGAAAAAAACGGCGGTTTCATCGGCAAAATGGACATAAATGGTTGTATTGACTATGATGCCCCAAAAGGTTTGGTTTTGAATGCCCGTATCCTTTGGACATTTGCAGCCGCTTATAAAAGAAAGCCAAAGGCGGAATATTTGGCAACGGCTTTGCGAGCTTTCGAGGCTTTGAAAGTATTTAAAGACAATGAATTTGGCGGTTACTATTGGTCAATTCAACCCAATGGCGACCCCCTTCCCGAAGGAATCGGGATTTCGTCCCTCAACAGTACAAGAAAACAAATTTATGGTTTGGCATTCGTCATGTATGGTTTAAGTGAATTTTATAAAATAAACGCTTCAAATGATGTCAAAAACGAGTGTATTGGGATTTTCAATTGGATTGAAAAACACAGTTTTAACCCTAAAAACAAAGGCTATTTAGAAGCTGTTGCAAGAGATGGCTCGCCGCTTGAAGATATGCGTTTGAGTCCGAAAGACAGAAATGACCCCCTCAGTATGAACACGCATTTGCACATTTTGGAGGCTTATACCAACCTCTATCGTATCTGGCAAGACGACTTTTTGAAGCAACAAACAGAGAATTTAATTGACCTCTTTTTAAACCATATCATTGATTCAAAAACCAAACATCTCATTCTCTTTTTTGATGAAAATTGGCAACCAACGGACAATGAAATCAGCTATGGACACGACATCGAAGCCACTTGGCTCGTCCTTGAAGCAGCCGAAGTGATGCAGTACCGTGTTGAAGAAGCCAGAAAAATAGCTGTTGAAATCGCTTATGCAACGACAAAAGGCTTGCAAATAGATGGCGGACTTGATTATGAAGCACATCGAAAAGAACGACATTGGTGGGTGCAAGCCGAAGCGATGGTCGGTTTTTTGAATGCTTACGAAATCTCAAATGAGGCTCATTTTTTAGAAAAATCCTTAGTTTGTTGGGATTTTACAAAAAAACACTTCATTGACCCTGAAAATGGTGAATGGTTTTGGGGTTATACTGAGGGGGGGCAATTGATGCGCACCGAAGATAAAGTAGGCTTTTGGAAATGCCCCTATCACAACGCACGGGCGTGTATGGAAGTCAGTAAAAGGTTAGCGAATTTGTAACTATATCAATAGATAAACAATGAAAAAGATAGGTTTTTGTGTTTTGCTCATCTTCTTAACGAATGTTGCTTTTCAACCAAGTAAAAAACAACCGAATGTCATTCTTATACTCGCCGACGACCAAGGTTGGGGCGATTTGAGTATGCACAAAAACCCATACATCGAAACACCTAATTTTGATAAAATGACAGAAGCAGGCGCACAGTTTGAACGTTTTTTTGTCAGTCCGCTGTGTGCACCGACACGCGCCAGTTTACTGACGGGTCGCTATCATTTGCGAACAGGCACCGTTTCGGTTTCAAAAGGTTTGGAGGTGATGAATACAGAGGAAACGACTTTGGTGGAATTATGTGGTTTGAAATCGGTCAAAACATTACCTTTAGATGGCATCAGTTTAGTAAAACAGCTTTTAGAAAATCCCGATGAACGTTTAGACCGCACGCTGTTTACACACGTCAATCCGAATGATAAAGAACTGACTTCGCAACCGAGTGGCTTGCGCAACAACCAATATCGTTTAGTGATTCAAAAAGACAAAACGGAATTGTACGATATGATTGCCGACCCTTCGGAAAGCAAAGATATAACTGCCGGAAAGCCCGAAATAACAGCGGCACTACTAAAACAATATCAAAATTGGTTTAATGATGTGTCAAAAGAGGTGAAACTGAACCGCCCTATATCAAACGCAAAACACACTCACAAAGACCAATTCTAATGAAATGATAGTCAGCCCTGACCGAGTACTGCGAAAAGAGGTTTATGAAAAAAGAAGTTGGTCAAAACAAAAGATTGGTAAAATACAATTGCCAAAAGGCATTCACCAACTGGTGTTGACTGCCCCCTCAGTAAAAACGGGTGAAGTGGCTGAATTCAATGCTGTTATTTTGAAAAGAACCAATTAACGTGATTTCTGTTGTTACAGAGGGTTTCATTCAAACAAACGAGGGGCTTCATGTTATTTGTTCAGTACTAACATAATCTTTTATTTTTAATTTAAAAAAAATCCTTCTCTATTCTTGCTGCATTTCATGGTTATAATTTGCAATGATGAATGAAGAAGGATTTACTAAATTACTAAACAACTAAACTCAAGATTTGAATTTTGTTTTCTTTATAGTGCCATTTCTAACAACTACTTTAATTTCATTATCTCACTACCCGCCATTAAAAATGCCCCTGTTCCGAAATTCTGCCAACTGTCCTTTGTCGCAGGTTTGGGTTCTGCGCCAATGCCTTGCACCCAGCCGACTTTACCGTTTTCTTGTTGACAGGCTGCGATGGCATTCCAAGCTTTTATAACCACAGGTTTGTACACTTTTTTATCCAAAAGTCCTTTATTGATGCCCCAAGCCAAGGCAAAAGTGTGAAATCCGCTGCCACTGACTTCACCATGATTGAAGGCTTCGGGTGCTAATAAACTGGTGCGCCACAAACCCGCTATCACCCAACCGTTGCCACGTGACCAAAATATCCTCTTACCGTTCGGCTCTTTCAAATCGGATGTCGCACCAGTCCATAAAAATCGGTTGTCTCTGGCGAATAGTTTTTCTTCTTTATTGTAAAGTAAACCAACTGTTTGCATATAATATTTGTGCATTTCGTCGAGATACGTGGGGTCGTTATTTTGTTTTGCGTACATACTCAAAACAGGCGGCGTCATAAAAAGGGCATCGCACCACCACCACAACATAACTTGTTCTTTATTACCTGTGCCGTCTCGCCAAGCGTGGGGTTTGTTCAAATGGTCTTTGATAATATCGTCGGTTGGTTTCAGATTGACATTTTTTGCACCGATTGCATTCAAATAGAGGTATGGATTACAAATAGCCAAATCATCGGCATGATAAAATCGCTCCCACGGCTGCCATTTATTTCTATCAGCCATACTCGTTAAAGCATCTAAAAAAATCTTGCTTTTAGTGGCTTTGTGCGCTTGAACAACACCGATATAATACGCCCCATTTGTCCAGTCCGTAGGCGATTTGGCTTGAATCGGGTTTGCCTCTTGCCATGCTAAGGCTTTGACCATAGCTTGTTCGATGGTCGCATTTGTACCGCTCGTTTTAGTCGGTGTTTTGCAAGACAATAAGCTAAAAAGGGTTAGTACTAATGTGGAAATAAAGATGTGTTTTTTCATTTTTGCTTTTAAAATATTGTTAATCAATTATTTATACTATTAAAATCGCCTTAAAACTGCCAAAATACTGAGGGGGTGCTTTCTTTACAATTTTTATTTTTAGACAGGGCTATTACTTCCTCATCCGCTTTTGACACGATGAGCAAGACCCTAATCGGCATATATTCATTTAAAATAAATGCCGAAAACGCTATGCTTGATGTATTTATAAATGCCCTTCTTTTCATTTATGAAATGCTCAATTTTATTCAATTTCGAAAACTTTAAAATTATCAATAACCTGCCTTGACCGCAACGTTCTAAATCCAAAATAGCCGTGCGTCAAAGGTTGTGCATCTTTATAGGTAAAAAACAAGGCATCATTGATGTAAAAAGACGTTGTATCTTTCTTAAAAACAATGCGACAATGATAAATCTTATCCGCTTCAATCAAATGCTCTGCGTCGGTGTATTCTTGAATGACATCTTTGCTACTTGTACCCATGTATTTCCGAAATCGGGTCGTTGTGTTTCTATTGCCACCCATGCCCACGTAATAAAGGCTCAATGTATCATAATTTTTAAAGTCGGGGTCTCTGCCCAAAAGCTTGCCCGTATGCGGGTCAGTCGCTTGCCAAAAGACATTAAAATCGGAAAGTCGGTCATTTTTACCGCCTTTCATGGGCACAGTTCGATCAAACTCTACCATCCAAGCGTCTTTTAGTTCGTTTTTAAACCATACAGTTGCGCCATAATCCACGTCAATTTCCATTGCCCCATTTTTTACAGATACCGTGCTGTTGTGGTTTGTGCCTAATTCGGCAAACCATTTTGTGGTGTCATAAGCCGCTGTAAAATCGTCTGAATACAACAGTTTTTTAATAGCAATATCAACCTCCGCATTTTTGGCAATTTCAATATCGTAGGCTACATCAGTTCGGATGATTAACCAATGAAAACGCTGCTTGTTGAATTGTTCTTTAGTCATATTTTTTTGCTCGCTGAAATGCACCAACGGCATTTCGTTATAAATGGGTTGACTGATTTCTACGACTTCATCCCAATACTTTAATGCCTTTTCTAAGTGTTTGATAGCCAATGTTTTATTGGCTTCGCCGCCTTGCTTTCGATACATTTGTAAAGCCACTGCGCCTCGTGTTTTTTCTGAAAAATACAAGCCTAAATTTGCCCAAATTCTTATATCCGCCACTTCATACATGAGGGTTTTGTCTTTCGAAACATCTATATTTTTAACCAATTCTAAGGCTTTGTTACAACTATTTTGGAGCGTTTCCGCCATCATGGGCGGGGTGATTTTTGATTTTTCAAACCCCTTATTTTCGAGCGTTTTTTGCACATAGTCTTTTACCGAAACATAATCATGGTCAAGTGGTGGTTGATTGATTTGCCTATCTACGGTTATATAATCCACATTATTTGTCTTTGGATTTCGAGCTAAAAAGCCTTCACTGTATAGCGTAAAATCCCAAGTACAGTCAAAAGAGGATGCCAGTATCAATGGCGTTTTACCCGCTAAAGCGTTGGCTTGTAGAAGATTTTTA
>JAYSQG010000574.1:0-9349 GCA_043721685.1 Saprospiraceae bacterium
TGCCCGCCTTCAAAATGCTTTGAATATACTTTAAAGTCAACATTTGTTGCAGCAACTGTGCCTAACAGGAACTGCATGGGTTCAGAGTCATTTTGTTTGTTTTCTCCTACTATAACGACTTTAGTTTTCTTCGACTTCATATTCTTCAAGGTTAGAATGTACCCAGAAATCGCTTAAATGTCCTACTTCTTTCATGTAAATCTGCCCTTTTCTGATATGATGTGGAGACAGTTTGTGCATTTGTGTTCCTTTTTCCGCATCATAACGCGTTACGATGATGCGGTCAAGTTCGTCTTTTCCTAAAATATTCATCACCTCTGGTGAATGTGTCGTTATGATGATTTGTTTCTCTTTGGATTGTTCTTTTAGGAAATCCATGAGTAAGTAGAGTTGGTCGGGGTGAATGCCGAGTTCGGGTTCTTCTACTCCAATAGCATAATTATTTGACGAATGAGTAGAAAAAAAAACTGTACAAATAATATAGAATAATCTTTTTGTACCATCTGAAAGCTGATTCCAAAAAAGAAATTGTTCATTTACTTTAAATTGGATAAATACATTTTCTATACTAATACTTTCATTAGCATTTTGACTAAGTACAGCTGATTTTTGTAGAATTTGTACATCCTTTACAGGAGTGTATTCACTCAGACAAGTAATAAATTCGCTTGCTTTTTCTCTAAGGAATATACTATTTTGTATAAAATCAATTGAGAATGGCTTATTTAAAACATTGATATCAATTAGACTGTATAAAAATTTATTGAAATAATTAGGGATAGAACCCACCCTTAATGGCATATACCTTTGTAATTCTTTGTATTTCCGTAATGAGAGTTTTAAAGGTTGCTGCATGAACAAATCTATAGGATTTGCAAATGTCAATCTATTCATTCCGAATGTATTAGAGGTCTGCCTTTGAAAACGAATATAGTCTAAGTTAGATATTTTAGCATTTTTCGTCGAAAAAATCTCTTTTTGGTTTAAAAATATTTGTTCATCAACTATAAAAATTTGTTCTGAATTATCCGAGCCTTCATAATATCCAAAGTAACCTTTTATAAGGTATTTATTAAGATCTTTTTTATGCCGATATTCTATCAGAGCCTCTACCATATCTGCTTCCATAGCTGAATGGTTTCGATTTAGTATCCAGTCCAAAAACTCCAAAAAATTCGTCTTCCCACTCCCATTCGGTCCAATAATAATATTCAGCCCCGGCAATAGGTCAACCTCCATATCGCGGATACTTTTATAGCCTTTCAAGTGAACGTGGCTGATGTATGCTTGCTTGTTTTCGTTCATTTTTCAATCATTTTTGGCAAATATACTGAGGGGGTCTGAAAATAGGAAGAAGTATGTTTTATCTTTTCTTTTTCACCTTCGCGCCTTTCGTTTGCGGCTTACCATATTTTATGTGCATCGCTTGTTTACGCCGTATTTTGTTGTTCACCTTCTTGTTTTTTGCCGATTTTTCATGGAAAGCGGCATTCGTTTCATCTTTTTTAGGCAATTTAAGTACAGGCGATTTCATGCGGTATTGCGGCAATTCATCATCAATCAAGACATCTGAAATCTCTAAACCTTCGGGCAACGGCAGCATCGGGATTTTGATGTTCATCAATTCCTCAATCGCTTCTTGATATTCTTTTTCATCTTCAGTGATGAACGTGATGGCAATACCATTTTTGTCGGCACGCCCTGTTCGCCCGATGCGGTGCATATAGTCTTCTGGTGTGTCGGGCGTATCCATATTAATAACGTGCGTCACTTCCGAAATGTCAATGCCACGAGCGACCAAATCCGTTGCAATCAAAACAGGGTACACGCCTTGATGAAAAAGTTTAACCGTTTCAAAACGTTTTCCTTGTGCTTTGTTGGAGTGCACAACGCCGATTTGTTCTGGAAAAAGATTGTTTACTTCGTCAAAAAGCACATCTGCCAATCTTTTTGTGGCTGTAAAAACCAATATTTTTACTTTGTTCGGGTCCTCTTCGGGTTCTAAAACCAATCCATGTGACTTAGGCAGTTTTTCTGCCAACAATATCTTCAAAAGATTGACTTTGGTATTGAAATTAGGCACATGATAAGCAAATTGCTCTATGTTTTCAAGCGGTGTACCTGTCGGTGCAGCCTCTACTTTGATAGGCGATTTGAAGAAATCATTGATTAATTCCTCTACTTTTTCCGTCATCGTTGCCGAAAACATCAGGTTTTGTCGCTTCGTCAAAGTATCAAAAACACGGACGAGTTGAAACCTAAAACCCATGTCTAACATCTCATCTACTTCGTCAATAATGAGTTTACGCACGTGTTTCAAGCGCAATTCGCCTTTGCCAACCAAGTCCAACAAACGTCCTGGCGTTGCCACCAATATATCCAAACCGTTCCGAATCAACGTGACTTGACTGTTGATATTCGAGCCGCCATAAATGCCGCCAACGGTCAAATCCATGTATTTTATCAACTTTTCAATCTCTTCAACGACCTGAACAACGAGTTCACGTGTCGGAACGAGTATCAAAATGGTAGGTTCAAAGGTTTTATTTTTTGAAAAACGATATTGTTGCAAACACGGCAACAAGTACGCAAGTGTTTTACCCGTACCCGTTTGCGCTATGCCAATCACATCACTGCCCGACATCATTACCGAAAAAGCTTTGGCTTGAATCGTCGTCGGTTCGGTGTAGCCCATGTCGTTCAGCGCATCTAACAGAGGTTTATTAAGACCTAAATCTTCAAAAGTCATTTGTCTATTTTTAAAATTGGACGCAAAGGTAGTTATAAATGGGCGATTTTGTTGTTTTGCCTTGTCTTAGAATAAACAAAAAACAGACGTTCCGATGAGTCGGAACGTCTGTTTTTACATTTTTTACTAGAAATACTCGCAAAAAAGCTTTTTATACTGAGGGGGTCATTTCACCAATGCCAACCCTTCCAAAGCCGATTTATCCTTCGGCGACAACAACAAAACCCGTTTGAACAATGCGCGGGCTTCATTCATTTTGCCCATTTGGTAATGCGTCCATGCAAACAAAATCAAACCATCGTAACTGAAAGGATAGAGATTAACCACCTTTTCGAGATGCTTATAAGCATTTGAATATTCTTTGTTGTAGTAGTAAATTGAACCTAAACGATAGTTCGCCGTCGAGTTTTGTGGGTCAATTTTCAAAATATCACGGTATTCATTCGCCACCGTTGTCCACTCATTTAAGGCAGCTAAGGGCAGCACATAGCCCAATTTTGCTTCAATCGAATAGGGCATCAATGCCACTGCTTTTTGATAGTAGTTTTTTGACTCGACAAGACTGCTTGCCATATAAGTCACATATCCGAGACGCAAATTGAGCTCATAACTTTTTTCGTTGTACACCGCTTTTAAAGGTGTGGCAGCGTCAACATATTTGCCACTTGCTTCGGCGGCGTAGGATTTCGCAAATGCGTCTTCAAGGTTTTGAGCCATTAAATTGAGACTCATACTGAGGGGGGCGATGATTGCTAAAATTAATTTCTTAAAATTCATTTTTTTAATATTTTATCGTTTAAATAATTGATAATTAATGTTTTATAAAAACACCCATTGTAAACCAATGCCTAATGTCATGTTTTGATAATTCACTTTATAATAACTTTCAGTTCTATTTTCAAATTGTCCCAATGCGTAAACAGATAGATTCTTTGTGGCATTAAAACGTGCCATTGCACCAAATCTATTCTTTAAAACATCGTAACTGTTGTTCACCAAAAAGCCATTTATTTCATTCACATTGAGGGCATTGCCTGAATAAAAATGTGCCGAAAGTTCCCATTCTGGTGTTGGACGATAACGGGCAGCTAATTGAAAAAGCACCGTTGAAACCGTAGAATCTTTTTGCCAAGTGGCATTTGCAGACAAGGCTAATTGATTATTGAATTGCGGATAAACCGTAACGCCTGCTCCGACTTGCGTTTGAGATTTATTATAAAGGTTTGATTGCGAAGCATTTACAATTGCATCAAAAAAAGTAAAATGTTTTGAAACTTGCACCGCACCCAAAAAATCGGTTCTGTGAAAACTACTGACATACGGACTTGTTGATGTCAGATTTAAATCAATCAAATGGAAAGCGGGTTGTATCGAAAAGCCATTTTTCAAAGGCACAGTTACACCCAAATAGTATTGTTTTTGCGCCACTTTGCCATAATAAACCGTTTGATTGACTGTCGAAAAATTATGAAAAGCCGTTGCCACATCACTAATTCGATGACCAACACCTATGCCTGTAAAAGTCATTGCCCTAAGAGAATCGAAACTCGGTAATTTAGTACCTAATTCAGCCGTTGCCGTTGTTAGAAAAGGCGGTGGTTTAATGTTTAGCCTCTTTTTTGTTGCTTTCTTAAACATGTTACTGACCCTTTCTGCATCTGAAAAACGCTCGCTAAACAGGTAGCAGAAGTACAAATATTCTCTTGAAACTTCATCGAAACCATTGAATATCAATGCTTTTTCAAGATGTGGAATCGCTGCACGGTATTGTTGCATTTCATAAAAAGCAACGCCGATTCGATAGCGCAAGAAGTAATAATCCACCCCCTCAGTAATTGCCATTTGTCCAATCGTGGTTACTTTTTTCCAGTCTTTTTTAATAAACGCATCGTAAGTCTCTTTGTCAATTTGTACATAATCGGCAGCTTTTTGTGCTTGTAATTGACAAGCTACGAATAGTATAAAAATGAGTAACTTTAGTCGTTTCATTATTTTCTTAATTCTGTTGTTTAGACCCCCTCAGTATTTTTTGAACCTCGGCGAGGTTCAAAACCTCGCCGAGGTTAGAGCTAAATTATAGTCGTTTTAAAATCCTAATCTTATCTTTTTCCTGCGCCTTAAAACTCGTCAACCCTTTATCATTAACCTCTATATCAAAATCCACTTTTCTTTGAATTTTATTGCCCAACAAAACACGTGCTTGACTGTGAAGACTCAACTCTCGTGGATAATTTACGTCATCAATAGATGTACAAGTTGATTGATAATCCGCTTTTAAAAACAAATAAAAAGGCGCGACGACATCTTGAATCACTTTTAATGCACCGTTGTAAATCCCTGTTATAGGCAGTAAGTCGTTGATAATCAAATTATTGTAATAGCCTAAAAGAATTTTATGACAACCGACATAAAATAGATACAATGCTGATTGACGGTCGCCAATAAAGTCGGTAAAATACAACAAAATACCATTGTTCACAAAATAAGCATAGGATTCTGTTTGGGCGCAATAGATATATGTCTGATTGTACGCATCTGTAAAGACCTCCCATTTCAACAACTTTTTGGTCTCCTTATTATTTGCCGAAATGGTTTCTTCCCATTGAAAAATAGTACCTGGTGTTAACAAATACGCTTGCGTCAATAACGAGGTTGCGTTGATGCCGGTAACGATGCTTTTTCCTTTTGGAATATCAAACGCATGAAATCCAAGCCCCCCCTCAGTATTTGGGTTTTGAGTTTTGAGTTTTGAGTTTTGAGTTACGGCAAACTCCCCTTCGGGGTTGGAGGCAACACCAGACTCCCCTACGGGGTTGGGGGCTGCAAGGGTTTCCATAAAATACGCCAACGGATAATTCAATGTTTTTGAACCCACATACGGTGTCGTCTGCAATTGAAAATGAATATGTGGCTCAGGTGAACGCCCCGAATTGCCACAATTTGCGAGCCATTGACCCTGATAAACGTAGTCGCCAATAGCGACTTTAAACGTGCCTTGTTTGATGTGACTGATTTTTGAAAACAACCCCTCAGTATGTTTGATGATAATTGTATTTCCCCAATTTTGCTGTAAATTCATGCCGCCCACATCGTTATCTTCCACATTATCAATGACTTGCACGACATAACCATCGGCAGGAGCGAGAATCGGCACGTTATAACAATAATAATCTGTCAAGTCATAACCCAAGCCGCGATACGTCTTTTGGTTTTCGTCAACGATAACAAAATCCCAAGCATATTGCCAATCGCCGATATGTGTGATGCCGCCATTATGCCCTTGCGAGATGTACCATTCGCCAAAAAACGGTGGGTGAATGTGTATAAACGTATCGTTTTTGTAGCGTTCTTTGCGGTAAATATGCTTGTAAAGGTTTTTTTCGGGCGAGTAATTTTGAATCGGCACCAATTCCAAACCTTTGGCTTCGGGCTTGTATTTCAAAGAAATCAATATCAATAAAATCGTTGCCGTACAAGGAAAAGTATAAACAGGCAGTTGTAATTTTATAAAAATACCAGACAAAGCGGCGTATAAAATGGCAATAATCATAGCCGAAATAATGGCTAACATGTACGATTTTCGGGAAGGCACAACGTAAAAACCGCCCAAAGTAATGGCTGCCAAAATGTAATTGAAACCCACAGCCGCATACAAATATTCAGAAACTGAACCGTTCAAAGTTTGAAAAAAGTAGAAACCCGTCAAAAATCCGACAATAGACAAAGAGAACGCAATGCGGCTGTACAACAACAAACCAATAGCGATAAAAATGCCCGAAATCGTTGAAAATTGGAAATAAATCGCACCCAAAGACTTGAAATATGCATCAATTAAAGGCGGTAAAGTAATATCTGTCAACCATTGATAGACGTTCACAAGCGTCATGCCGCCTGTTGCGTAAAGCTCATTGAGTTTAAAAAGTCCTCTTTCGCTCAGGTGCACCGTTTGAAAACTGCGGACGCTCAAAGTCATTGCCCACAGCGTCAAAATGAACGGCATATTGAGGACTGGCAGGGCGTATTTTTCAAAAAAAATGGACAAGCCTTTTGTCAAAAAGACGGATAAAATGCTGAAAACGGTCAATAATAGCCAAAAACTAAGGCTGAATTCATAATACAGACCCATCGCTAAACCCAACAGCAAGGCGTTGTAGCTGTAATAGCCGACCCGCATCAAGGTTTTATCCAAACCCAACCACGCCGCAAATCCCAAGCTGATGGCAACGCTCACCGCACCCGATACGCCCGATGTCCAATTGGCAAATGAAGCCAATAACAACCAATACGCATACGCTTTGTTGTCGCTGAAAAAGACTTGACTGTAACTGCTGATGAAGCCGTTGACGTAAGGCTTTATGATGGATTTTAAAATCATTTATAAAAATTATTTTTCATTGTTCATTCAATTCTATTGAACGATATTATTATCTTTGAAAAAATATGGTGGCGTATGTTTTTAAAAGAAAAAGCGTATTTTTGTAAAAAAAATAATAAAAAATGCACCTGTCTAAAAATAAACTGCAAGAATTGCAAGCCTACTTTTCGACCCAACCAGCGATTCAAAAAGTTCATCTTTTTGGCTCGTTTGCTCGTGGCGAAGCGACTGCAAAATCTGATGTTGATTTATTGGTCGTTTTGAATTATGATTTTTTACCAACAGGCATGGAGTATTTCCAAATTTGGAACGAAATCGAAGATTTGCTCAATCGCAAAGTTGATTTCGTCAGTGAAAAAAGCCTGTCAAAACGGATTCAACCCTTTGTTGAACCCGAAAAAATACTCATCTATGAAAAAAACTAAACCAACCAACCTTATCCGTTTGTATCATATTCGTGATTATTGCGAAAAAATTGCTCACCTCATTGAAGGTTTTGATGCCGAAAAATTTGAACAAGATGAACGGACTACGCTTGCCATTACACGCTGTATAGAAATTATCGGCGAATCTGCCTATAAGATGGACAAGGAACTAAAAACGCTTTATCCCAGTATTCCATGGGTCAATATTGAAGGTATGCGCCATCGTATCGCTCACGAATATTATGATTTGGATATGACAACATTGTGGCGTGTCGCTTCTGTTTTTGCACCACAATTGATTCTCGATATTGCTCCTATTGTTTCAGATTTAGAAAAAGAAACAACTGATGTGGATAATGATAACTGATTGATTATCAAAGCTTAAAGTCTTTTAAATACGCAGGTTTTACCTCGCTCGACTCCATCACTTCCAAAGTTTCCCGCTTCCGAATGATGTGCGGCACCCCCTCAGTATCAATCATCACAACGGCAGGACGAAGGGCGATAAACTGCATCCATTGCGTCATATTGTATGCACCTACGGCATGAACGACAACGTGTTCACCGCGTTTCAAAGGCGGCAAAGTAATGTGTTCACGAACGACATCAATGTTCATACACAACGGTCCATAAATGACCGAGTCTTCGGTGTATTGACTGCACTCTTGCGCGGGTGAAATTTTGTGGTCGTACCAAAAAGACGTGAACAAAATATTGACTCCAAAATCCATAATCGTCGCCCGACGACCATCTGAAAGCCGTTTGTTTGAAATCACAGAACCCAAAAGGTAACCCGCTTCGTCAATCAAAGCCCGTCCTGTTTCGAGGATTAAAAGCGGCAATTCATTTTGTACAAAACCAGCGTTTAAGATAGCTGTACTGATGGCTTCGGCGTATTGGTCAAAAGTCGGATTGGTGTCAACGCCTTGCAAATAAGCCCCTTTTAGGGTGTTTTTTGAAGCAAAACCGCCACCTAAGTCAATATATTGAATGGTTTTTTGATATTTCCGTTTGATGCTCAATGCCAAATCGCTCAATTTTGTGGCAGCAATTCCATAAGCAGAAGGCGACAACATGAACGTACCGATGTGGGCATGAAGACCAATTAAATCTAATTTGTCGGCTAAAATAATTTTGTTGATTGCGTCCCATGCCTGTCCGTTTTCATAGTTGAAACCGAATCTGTCCCAAATCGGATACACGCCTGTGTCCATGTTGACACGTATCGCAACACGTGGGCGTTTGCTCGTTTCTTCCGACAATTCGTGCAATAAATACAGCTCGTCTAAATGGTCAATGTGAATCGGCGAACCGTTTTCAATCGCCAAACGCAACTCGCTTATGGTTTTGTCTGGACCATTGAAAATGATTTTATTACCCGGCACACCGTTGTTTAAGGCTTTTTCGTATTCAAAACCCGAAACGACTTCGCCCCAAGAACCTTCTTGATGGAACACATTACATACTGCATTGATGTAATTGGTTTTATAAGACCATGCAAATTGCACTTTTGGATAACGTGTTTTGAAAGCCCGATTCGCTTCACGGTAGGTTTGGCGCATCGTTCGTTCGCTGATAACGAACAAGGGCGAACCGTATTCATTTATCAAATCTTTGACGGCAACATCGTCAATATGTGTCACTGGAGTATGTTCCGAGCGTGTGCCAAATTTGTTCATCAAGCCCGTGTTGATGCGTTGGATGAGCGGGCGTTCGTATTGTAATTTCATAATTATTTTAGTTTTTAGATTAATAATGGTCAATAATATGGATGAGATTTTCCTATTTTGTCAGTCATAC
>JAYSQG010000575.1:0-4567 GCA_043721685.1 Saprospiraceae bacterium
TTGACACGTATATAATCATTGGCTTGAATGGCATTTTTATTGAGGGGTATCTCAATTAGGTTTGTAACCGCATCTTTTGATTCAAAACTATATTTTCCAGCAAATTTTTCAACATCAGTCACGTATTGTTTCGTCGAATCTTCAAAATCAAACGCCCTTATCTCTTTGATTTTCAAGGCATTCTGTGGCTGCGATTCATTACTTATCCAAGCGACGAGCGAAGCGTTACTCGATTCTGTTGCTGTCAACATTGACCAATAAAAAGAACGATTGCTGAACTGTGACCAAATCAATCCTTTTCTTTCTTGATAAGTTTTAAAAATATTAAACGCACTGAAAACCAATAAACTACACGCAATCAAGACGCTACCTACCTGTTTCCAACGCAGCAAAAAAGTATAAAACGAACCCAAAGAAAACGCCAACAAAGGATACATCTCAACCATCGGACGTGAACCTAAACCATTGACATAGTAAAAACACCACCAACTATAAATGATGTAAATGTGTAAAGGCAATATTAAAAAAGTCGGTAAAAAAGCAGCTTTTCCATATTTTCTCAAGAAAAATAAACCTAAAAGTGCAAAAATCATCACAGGTGTCCAAGGAATCCAGCCATTTTTGAAATCAAACAACCCTTCTCTTAGATGTGGATGCAGAAAGTCAAACGTCTCCCCGACATAAGCGTTATAAATCCATTGACCTGATACAAAATGCCAATACAATAATTGAGGTAAAAAAATAAAAAACAGAGGTAAAGCTGCCCAAACGATATATTTTTTAAAGTTTTCTTTAAAAAAAACGCCTCTTTCCTTCAAATTCTGCCAACTACCAACTCCCCAAAACAAGGGAATAAAAACCGCATACAATTCATTCATGCGTATCAAAGCTACCAAACCAAAAGTAACGCCTACCCAAATCGCCCATTTCCGTTGTGGCGTTCGATAAAACGAATCGGTTGCATACATCAAAAAACAATAACATGCAAAAAGCGGCGCATGAGACATGATGCTGTTGTAAGTAGAAAAATAAAACAGATTGGTTGCAACCGCTAATGTCAAAATAATAGTCCAAACCACCCCCTCAGTAAAAAAGCGATTTAAGAGCTTTTTCAAGACAATCAAACCCAAAAACACATAAAAAAGCACCGCTAAACCATTCGCCAACATATAAGGCAGACTAAAACCATCGGCAGGATATATAGCAGTAAGACGACAAAACAGATGTGCAATCGCAAAAAAAGGCAATAACAAAAGAGCCATTCCATGAGAATATTTGACCGCAAACTTGCCAATCGGCGTAGGGCGCACACCGTATTTATCTATTTTGGGGTCGGGCAACGTCTCATCATATTTTTTCACGGCTTCAAACGATTTCGAGTAATCCCCAATATCGTGATAAATAAACGTCGCAGGTAAATGCACATAATAGCCACAAGAATCGCCGCCATAAGCCGCCTTGCGCCAATAATCAATTTTGATAAACGAAATGATATAAAAAAGGAGAAGTCCTAACCAAACGAGTTGTGAAAACCTTTTGCCCATTATGTTTTGCTTAAAAGTTGTGTTGTTCTTTTTGTCAAAGGTATTTTAATTTTTCAAAATGAAAGAGATTCGTAAAAGAGTTCACCGCAGCTGATTTCAATAATGTTTGGCTGTGATGCGTTTTACATTTACCTTTGTCTTGAAAAATCTACTTAAAATCACTCAATCATCGCTTTATACATGAATATTATTTACAAATTACTACTCTTTTGCCTTGTTTCTGTTCAAACGTGTTTGGCTCAAAAACAGGAATATACCAAGTCGAAACCACATTCCGAGACGCATCAAGACATTTTCAATGCAAAAATGCACATGCCAAGACCCCTCAGTATGGCGGAAGGTGTCATCGCTGTAGGTAAGTCATTTATTGGCAATCCATATCCAAAATCGAATGTTGAAACCAGCGGTAAAACACCTGAAGGAAAGGTCGTTTTACAACCCATTGGCAAAGAAGTGCTGGTCATCAATCTCAAAAAATTTGATTGTGTAACATTCGTAGAATCAATGGTTTCGTTGGTTGAAACACAGATGAGTGCAAAACCTTCGTACAATGTTTTTAAAGATAAAATCACTCATATCCGATATCGAAATGGTGCCATTGACTATGCTGCCCGCCTACATTATTACAGTGATTGGCTGTATGAAAATGAAAAAAGAGGCATTTTAACAAACATAACAAAAGAAATCGGTGGCGAGATATTCAACAAAGACGTCTTTTATATGAGCTATAAACGCGATACCCTATACGGCAATATGGCAGACCCAACGACTTTTAAGACCATTAAAAACATCGAAGAAGCCATCACTAAACGCGAAAAATGGTATATCCCAAAAGAACGCGTGGCAGAAATCGAATCGAAGCTCAAAGACGGTGATATCATCGGAATCACCAATGTTATGGATGGCATGGATATGGCGCACACAGGTTTTGTTATTTGGCAAAACGGACGGGCGTACATGCTTCATGCTTCTTCGCAATTCCGTCAAGTTATCATTACGGATGTGCCTTTAGTGGATTATTTGCTCCGGAATAAAGGGCAGTCGGGGATTATGGTAGGCAGATTAAAAGGTTAAAAACCGCTTTTTGTCATTCTGAACGCAGTGAAAGAATCTAAATAATTCATTTTCAAATGATTATACAGATTCTTTCACTGCGTTCAGAATGACAAAAGACACTTACTGCTCTTTCATCTTTACTTAGTCATTTATTTTTTCATGTTCCACCGAAATCACTTTATGATTTTCGTCAAATTTCAAGTTCAGACGATTAAATAAAAAACCAAATCCACCGCCCATACCCATGTCATACGTCCATTTAGGCATCAAATTATCACGCCATTCTGGTTCATCTAAAATCTGTTTCACTTGATTTGTATCTTTACCAATCAACATTTTGCTGTCAATAATATCGTCTGCCATTTGAAAACGTTCTTCTTTATTTGTTGACCATTGTGATTCGTCAAAATCTTTGCTCGGTGTGTAAATCAGCCAAGATATAAAGGCGATAACCAACCCCACATATATAATAGGTGTGAGAAAAATGGTCGTCGCCCAAGTGGCTATTTCTTTTTGTCCTTTGCATTGTTGACGAAGTATTTGTATTTCGTATCTTTGTGCAAGGGTCAGTTGTGCGTAATTTTTCATCTTTCAACTTTTAGCGAAGCAAAGATAGGTACGCGCGCTGACCTATTTTTTTCGCAAAAAAGTTGCACTTCTAATTTGAATCTAAGTTTAAAAGTGTTTTTTGCCTACAAATATCAATAAATATACATCTCAATAAATAAAGACATCATACAAAAGTAGGCAATCATAAGTAAGGTTTATGCCACTTCACCCCTCATACAGTTTAAAAATAACACAATACATAAATCAACTTATTAGTACAAAATGACGTAAAAATGAACGCTTTGTTTGAATGAATAAAATACTTCAAACGGGCTTTCATATCTTCGCCCCTAATAAAAAATTATGGAACAACTCAAAGAATTAGAACGCCTGCGGGAACTCCTCGCCCTTGAAAAAAAAGCCGACCTCGAATTTTTTAAAACGGTCATTCAAAACAAACCTCTTGAACAGCGTCGAGCCGATGGGTTTACGTGGTATCCGCTGCAAATCGTTCGGACGGGTTATACTTTTGGCGACCGTGCCTTTGTCGTGGTTGAACGCAGCGGCAGCCCCGATTCGCCGCATCAATTCCGCCCAGGCAATGTGGTTCAAATATTTACAAATGATAAAAGTAATACATACAGCGAAAAATCAGGTGTGATTAACTACGTCAATAAAAACCAGATGTACGTCATTTTGAATGCCAAAGACCTACCCGATTGGATAAACGACGGTCAAATTGGTGTTGATTTATTGTTCGATGACCGCACTTATACCGAAATGGAAAAAGCCATATCCAAAGTGATGAATGCCAAAGGCGACCGTTTAGCCGCCCTCCGCGATGTACTTTTGGGTTATAAAACCTCCGAAAATTTCAATGCCAATGCCCCCCTCAGTATGCCGCGCCTAAACGAAAGCCAAAACTTAGCCGTTCGGCAAATTATGGATAATCGGGACATTGCCATCATTCACGGACCGCCTGGAACAGGCAAAACGACAACCTTAGTCGCTGCCGTTAAAAAATTATCAGAAACTGAAAATACGATTCTCGTCACTGCGCCTTCTAATACAGCTGCCGATTTGCTCACCGAAAGGCTTGATGCTGAACATTTGACCGTCCTCCGCATCGGCAATATTTCTCGTGTTGATGAAACCATTGTGCGACATACGCTTGAAGGACAACTTTCTACACATCCAGAAGCCCGTAATATCAAAAAAATAAAAATAAAATCGGCTGAACTCCGTCGCATCGCCCGCAGCTATAAACGCAAATTCGGTTATGATGAAAAATCACAGCGTGACCGTCTTTTGAAAGAAGCCAAAGACCTGTCCGCTTGGGCAAACGACCTTGAAAAACGCATCATTGACGAAATTCTCGATGGCGCACACGTTATTATATGTACCCTCGTTGGCGCAGC
>JAYSQG010000576.1:0-24017 GCA_043721685.1 Saprospiraceae bacterium
ACTTAAAACTTCGGACAGTTCGTTTTCACAGGGAAACGTTCTGGCGCGACATAAATCAAGGACAATTCCCATGCGCCACGTCCATTTGTCGGTTTCAGAATCGAAGAAGTGTGAATGTCATAGCTGGCACCCAATATCCAACCATTCAATTCTAACATGCCAGTTATAGTAAAAGCATCGCCCACAATGCCTGTGTATTTGTTGGACAAACGATAGGCACCGCCCACACGGACAGCAACCTCTTCCCAATCGTTGTTGGAATAACGGAAATTGCTCCCAAATTGAGTCATCATCGAAGGTCCCTGAATGGTTGCCATCATCGAAGGGAGTATGCTCAATTCGTCGCTCAATGGCACTTCGCCACCCATATTGATATTGAAGCGGCGACGTAATGACTCTGATTTATTCCCCAAAAATGAAATATTCGGATTTGACAAATGGTGGGCACTCGCTCCGACATAAAAACTGCGGTTGTCGTCCGCCACCATGTACCACATCAAGCCCGCCGTATAGTCCAAAAACATATTGGATTGTACACCCACCTCACCTGAAGCTAAGTTTGTGTTGACATTGAATGTGGTACTGTCGTACTGACGGTCGAACCACAAACCATCAGTTGCCGTCCGAAATTGCCCCGTTCCGACTTGAATACCAGCAACTAAATATTGGTCAGCTGAACGATACCGATTGCCCGACAATTGCTTCATGTAGGAAAGGCCCAAATTACCTCGTGTGGATTTGAGCTTTGAATAGGCACCCGATTCGTCCTGAACGGCATTGATGCCAAAGGCGATATAGTCCTCGTCAACGACTCGAATGCGGTAATCAAAGGCAGCGTGAATTGTTTGAATGGGCACATCGGAAAAGATACCGCCCCATTGTTGCCGATAATTGGCATTCATGCGCCATTGTCCTTGAAAAACGCCCATCATCGCGGGGTTGAGTTGCAAGGGTGAGGCATAATATTGTGTAAAAAAGGGGTCTTGAGCCTTCATATTCATCGTCGAAATAACGAAAAATAGGAGTGTTAAGAATGAGATGTAGGTCTTTTTATTCATTTAAATATGAGTTATGAGTTATGGGTTATGAGTTTTGCGTTTTTGGACATCGTATTTACCCAAAACTCAAAACTTATAACCCAAAACTCTAATTACCGAATCAGCGTCGTATGTCCTTTTAAAATTTCAGTTGCACCATCAATATATTGGGCTTCGACGTACCAGACGTATTTGCCTGTATTCATTTCTTGCCCTCTAAATTTGCCATCCCAACCTGCATTTTCATCATTAATTTTGAAATCAGTTGCTTCGTATAGCAATTCACCCCATCGGTCGTAGATGCGGAAGACCTTGATAATTGTTCCTTTCCTTCCATGAACGATGAGTTTATCGTTGATTTGGTCTTCATTTGGTGTAAAACCAGTGGGTACAAGGACGCTGCGTGGTTTCACGACTGTCACTTTAATGCTATCTGCCGCACGACACCCCACAGTATCCACGCCATTGACAACGTAAAGAATCGTTGACATGGGGTACGCAACGGGGTTAGGGCATTTCAAACAGCTCAATGTACTGTCGTAAGGTTGCTTCCATGTGAGTGTTACTGGACCTCGATTGTTTGTTGGACTGGCGAAAAGCTGGGTTTTGTCACCTAAATTAATCGTTATGTCAGGCGAAGCCTCGACCATAAAACGCGGAGGCGTGGCAACTGTAACATTATCAAACCAAATACAATTATTGGCATCTTTGACATAAACATCATAGCTACCCGCTTTTACGCCGACGATTTGACTGATACCATTGAAGTTTTTACCATCTAAACTGTAATAAAACGGCTGTGTTCCGCCAAAGGCATCAATAATAATACTACCGTTGCGGTCACCGAAGCACTTAACTGGCGTTGTGGACACATCTGCCTCCAAAACAGGCGGCGATTTGACGATAATGGTATCGAACAATTTACAACCATTGGCATCTGAAACGGTGACGATATAAACGCCTGAACGAATACTTTTAATCGTATTTGATGTATCGCCATTTGACCATAAAATATTGTAGCGAGAGATACCACCTGCGACCGTTATGCTGGCACGACCCAATGTATCGCCGACACATTTATTATTAACAATTGTTTTTGTATCAATTTTTAGACGAGATGGCTGTGTCACATCCACAACAGTGTCGCGCCTACAACCTGTTGAATCTGTAATAGTTACACTAAAACGACCTGCTGGAAGTAAGGTAGCTTGTTGCGTGGTTTGATTCGAGGCATCATTCCAACGGTAGGTAAATGAGTTATTTGAACCGATAGCTGTAATCAGTGCTTGACCATCTGAACCGCCAAAACAACTCACTGGTTTTGAGAAAGCAGAGAGCAAAATTGGCCCCGGTTGTCCCAAATATTGGAAAAAAGTACTACTACACCCCTCAGTATCTGTGACCGTTACGGAGAAAGTCCGACCTCCAGTAAGTCCAGTCGCTTGTGCCGTTGTTTGTGCGGGATTAGAATTCCAACGATAAAAATAATTATTCATATTATTGTTGCCCGCACCACCGGTGACGGAAGTGAGTTCTAAACTACCCGTTGCAGTATTATAACAGCGTGGTTGTATGGTCGCTATATTCGCGCTAAGAGAATCGTAGGTTTGAATAGCCACCGAATCAATCGCCCGACAGCCATTGATGTCTGTAACGGTAACAATATAGAATTGCCTTGAAAGAGCTGTAATGGTCTGTGTATTTTGCAGATTACTCCATTTATATGAGTAATTGCCACTGCCACCACTTGCGTTTACGCGTGCCTCCCCTGTATTGCTGTTGTAACAAGACAATTTAGTTTGGAAAGGAAAGGCTTGTACAGCCGTTGCGGGTTCTGTAATAGTTACGTTGGCGGTGTCCATACAACCGTTGGCATCGGTGACGCTGACGGTGTATGAGCCAACAGGCAGATTCATAGCCGTTACAACGTCTTGTCGTTGTGGGTCATTCCATTTATAGATATAGCGGAAATTACCTCTGAATGGTGTGCCTCCCAATACTGAGGGGGTCGCTGTGCCATTGGCATCACCTTTACATTTTATATTTTTAAACTGTGAAATCGAGGCATCGAGGCGTGACGGTTCAGTAAGTGTTGTATCTTTTGAAACAGTACAGTTGTTTTGGTCGGTCACGGTCACGTAATAACGACCTGCTGCGAGGTTTTTGGCTGTATCTGCGGTTTGTGCAGGCGTTGTACTCCAACGATAACTATAAGTACCTGTACCACCTGAGGCTTTAACCATAATGGCACCTGAGGCATCGCCGCTACATTTGAGTTGAGAAAAGTCAAACCCTTGAATCACTAAAGGTGGGCTTGAGCCAACTACCACGGAATCGGTTTTTGTACAATTATTATTATCTCGAACAGTTATCGTATATTTTGCTGCTTGCAGATTTGAAATCGAAGACGTCGTTGCGCCATTAGGCAGCCATGTATAACGATAAGGTTGAACACCACCGCTAACGACCACTCGAGCTGCACCTGTGGCTTGATTGCTACAAGTGGCAGGAACGCTGATTAGTGAATCAAATCGAATGGCATTGGGCTGTAAAACAACGATACTCGCTGTATCAGTACAACCGATGCCATCTGTAACTGTAATACGTTGAATACCAGCACGTAAGCCTGTGGCTAAGCTGTCAAATTGTGTATTGTTCCAATTGAAAGTATAAGGCGATAAGCCACCTGTGACACGTGCCCTTGCTCGTCCGTTGGCATCGCCAAAACATTTGACAGAGTCTTGCAAAGTCGTAATCACGATTTTTGCGGGCGATGAAACTGTGGCGGAGTCTATTTTTTTACAGCCATTTTTATCAGTTAATGTTACAATATATTTACCAACCGCAAGATTGCTTATGACATCAGATGTATTGCCATTACTCCAGCCATAACTATAAGGAGTGCTGCCACCCGAAACTAAGGCGCGAATGCTGCCATTAGTATTCCCAAAACAGCGGACATCTTGTTTGCTGAGGTTCATACTGAGGGGGGTAGGTTGAGAGACGATTGCCGAATCTCGCACTCGACAACGGTTGCTGTCTTCAACTTCAATGATGTAGCTACCTGCTGTGAGGCTGTCAAAAACGCCCAAATTTCGTCCAAATGGACTGAAATTGAGTGAATAAATATAAGGAATTGTGCCACCTGATGCCACAGCTGTAATTTTTCCAGTCGCTGTATTATTGCATTTTACAGAGTCAATTGTCTTTTGAAGAACAAGGGGTGCGGGTTGACCGAGGTAAAAAATAAGTGTATCGGTACAGCCTTCGCCGTCTATGACGACACCTACATGTCGCCCAGCTTTTATTTTATTGATAAAAACACCACTCAAAAGCTGTGAAAATGTGTCTATTTTATACGTCAAAGGTTGTACGCCGTTGGCAAATGCAAAATTGACAAACGGGCTGGTGCCACCAAAACATAGAATAGAATCCACCAAAATCCGCCGATTGGCACCGCGCCCAATTGTTGCGATACAGTCCATCGTCGTTTCAGATAGTCGAGCTGTCCGTGAACCGCAAGCACCACCAAAACCTCTGACCATTAGAGTGACCGTTTGGAGAGTCCGCAAACCACTGACAGTATGTTGCAAATTTCCATTCGGGCGCATCCATGTTCGACCGCTGTCAACACTGACTTCATAACCTGTTGCACCTGGCACAGCAGGCCAAGTGAACTGAATCCATGAAAAATTGAGGTTGCCAACTGATAGAGCAGGAGCCGCCAAACTGTCAATGACTATGACACGTACTGTATCTATATGTGTGCAGTTCAAACTATCTACAATGGAAACAATATACTGAGTGGTCATCGCAGGTTTTGCCGTAGGTGTTGCACAGTTCGCGCAAGACAACCCATTTGTGGGTGCCCAAGTATATTTCAAAGCATTACCACTTTTGAACGTGATTGACCAATGCGTCAAAGTATCCGTATGCCCACCACGCGCAACCGACGAAAGCAATTGCCAATTACCATTTACAGTTGCCCCCCTCAGTGTATTCCATGTAACTGCACCGCCAACAGGCTGATAATCACCAGTTAAAGGAGAAATTGCTGTTTCGATGGCTCTTGTTGCAGTAGGTGTAAAACACAAACTGCGAATCGGTTTTTGAACACCACCCACACGGTCGGGCTTTAAAAGAATGGATTGCCCTGAAGGCGCTTTCAATTGTACAACATAGTCATCTGCAACGCTTGAATTGACATCCATACAAACGGAGTCAATTTGAGTCATTGGATCCGTCAAAGTGGGTATAAAAATATTCTGAATCAATATCGTTGACGCATAAGGATTCAACAAAGTGGCTGACGAACCATCGAGTTGAACATTTGGGAAAGCATCAAAAGGCACAGAATTATTGACACGATTGAGCGATGTTTTGTTCAAAACCGTCCCGAATAGCTCTGACGAACAAAGCGTCGTGTCTTTCATTTCAGGAAAATTCAAATCGCAAGCGACACAACGGGCATTAGTAGGCGGCAAAACATTAACATTGACAGAGGTATCCCAAACGCAGTTAAAATTATCGCGTACTTGATAGGTATAGCTGGCAACACCAGCATTGCGCGGACGTGCCACAATGGAGTCCATCATATAAGACGTAACAGTGGGGTTGTTCAACCAAGAATGATTGACGATGACAGGTTTGAACGTCTCAATATTCGGATAAAGCCGTTTTTCAAAATCAATACCCCAATAAAAAATCCAACCATTGTCTTGTGGAAATTGGTCTTTGACCACGATTGACCACTCGCCATTTAACGGACAGCCGATTAAATTACTGAGGGGGTTGTCGGTTGCATAATTACCAGGCACTAAATTTACTGTCGCTGGAGGGTTCGTATAAGAACGCCAAGTCCTTGTTGCAAGAGGTGTCCACGAATATTCAAGACCTGTTCCAGCAGGGTTAAAGGCAGGGTTATTGGCATTCCCGCCCGTTGCATCATTGGTATTAGGAGTACCTATATTGATTCTATTATTATTACGAGTTGCCACATCATATTTATGCAAAATGACTTGTTGTCGGCTTGGACATATCAATTTAATTTCTAAGTCGCGGGCATATGAGTGTTCCATATTCACAAAGACACGTTTGAAATCATTGATATTTGTCAACATTTGCCCCGGTCCGAAATCCGTAAAAAACACACTCGTTTTGTATTCTCTTGTACCATCATCAGGAATAAACAACTTTTCAGAACGGACTTGACCCAATTGGAAACTATCCGTTTTTGTGGTCGTTGATACTTGATAGGTCGTATCAATCCTTTGGCTTTGACCCCTCAGTTTTATTTCCTGACCAGCACAAATTTGGCTGACCAATGAACCAAGACTAAAGATAGGTTTGGGGGCAATTCTAACACGTTGTTTGATATAGTTAATGTTTTTGCAGCCGATAGTATCTGTAACAGTCAATTTTACGACAAAACCGCCTGATTGGGTATAAATATGATTGACATCTGGTCCATAAGCGACAGGTGTACCATCGCCAAAATTCCATTCAAATTTGCTCAATGTATCGGATTGGTGATAGGCAATATCATTTAAGTCATAAATTCCTTTTCCTTTAAAAGACACACGGGTCACTTTTGCACAGGCATCTATCCATCCCGTATCAGCAGGAACGATGGCAGGTGTTGTGGCCGTAATTTGAGTTTTGACGGTTTGACAAGAAGGAATGCAGAGAATCCGAGCCAACCAACCTGCCCCTTGACTTGTCGCATTCGAGCGGAAAGTAATGGTCATACAGCCGCTGCCATTTCGTGCCGTCGTTTCGACAATGGCACTCGACTGTCCAAAATCGGCAGCACAACCTAAGGAGGGTGCTGCCGTTGTGTTGCCGTCAAAAAAGCACAATTCATCACCCGCTTTAACGTCGAGAAGGTCGAAACCGAGTGAAATATTCTTTTTGCTTGGATCGTCAGAGCAAATGGTAATCGTAAAATTTTCATTTGCATTGTAGCCACCTGCACTGCCACCACTATCAAAAAAATTTGCCCCACACGTGTTTGTGTTGACTGTGGCATTGCGCATGATGATTTGTGCAGCTATCTGCGAAGTAAAAGCCCAGAAGAATAGCCCGAATGCCCAGATGATTTTTATAGTTTTCACGTACTTAGATTGGTTATGATTTAGACTCATTACTTTTCCCCGTTTTTATGTTTGAAAAACCTAAATGATAGATGCTTTATTTTCTCAAACCGTTGTCTTTGGATAAATAGTCATTCAACTTTTCGATGAATGCCCTACCAGAATAATAGACCAAATATTTACTCGTTCCCTTGATTTTATAAATGGTTTCCGAGTAATAATCCCGTTTTAGAGATTGTTCTTGCTCTAATTTCAGGATATTGATATGCTCTAAATCTGCAATTTTTACTGAGGGGTAGTTTGCGTCAGCGTCTGATTTACTCAAAGACGTTTCAGAAATAAAGAAAGCATGATCGAGATAAAAAGTCCAACGTTTCAGCAAAAACGCATCGTTTTGCGCCACATCGTCCACATGTGCCTTATCATAGGCTGCATACAGTCGAGGGTCAATAGACTTCGAAATAGGGGAGTTTTGTTGAGAAAAAACAACGAAAGGTAATAGAGTGATGGCGTAAGTGAGTAATCTTTTCATAGCCAGTAGTTTTGTCAAAATATTCATTGAAGAGTCGTCGGTAATTGGAAAAAATATTTTCAAGTATTGACAAATCTAAGTCTTTTTGGCAAACCTCGATGTGTTACACTTTGCTTTTATATCTCAAAACGACATCATTAACATTTTATTTGTATTTGAATTTATTTTTTGCCAAATAAAAAAAGGAGTTGTGCTGTTTTTCACGACTCCTTTTTTAGTTGCATTTTTAGTTTTTGCAAAAACCATACCCCTCAGTATATTTGGCGTTTTTTTTTAACATTTTTATTTTATAGAAATATAAAATGCTGAAAAACAATGAATTGAGTTTGAGATGGGGTATGTCATTATTTTAAAACTCTAAACCTTTATACAGCTTTTTCAAGGGTAATTGTACATCATAAAATGGTAGAGGTATAACGTCATCTAATTCTGTATATATTTTATGCGCCCATTGTTTATCCTTACGACTGTAAACCGTTACTTCAGCCTTTTCGGAATCCACTAAAAGATAGTATTGAACGGTTGACAATGTCCGATATTCTTTCAATTTATCTCCTTTGTCGACATGCTTTGTACCTTCTGAAAGGACTTCCACAACAAGGCTCGGAAACTGAATCATGCGTATATCAGGTTCTTTTTGACAAGTCACCACAACAGCAGGATAGCGATACCGATTGTTGATATTGACAGCCATTTTTGCATTAAAAATATAGGTGTCACAACCTTTGTTTTCAAATAAATCATCAAGTGCTCGGAAACAGTTTTGACTGATTTTGATGTTTGGTAATAGTTCTCCCGGCATAGCTATAAGTTTACCATCTACATATTCGTGACGTATCTCGGAGTGTTTTTCAAACTCGAAATACTCTTCAATAGTGTAAATTTTTTGTTGCGGCTCTAATATAAGTGTTGCAGTCATGTTATTATGTGATTTTTATGAACAAATATACTGTATTTTTTTTTTCTTGAAACCGCAATTTTTTAATCAAAAACACTCTTTATGCCTATTTATACTGATCCAAAGGATTCCTTCGGAAGGGGGTCATTCCAACCCCCGTCTCTTCAACTCTTGATGCACTAAACCCAATTCTCTACCTACATCGCCTGTGACCGAAGTGTTTTCTTCTGCCCGTCTAACGAGGTAAGGCACGACATCTTTGACCGCACCATAAACCATATACTTCGCCACGTTATAACCTGCTGCTGCCAAATTGAAGGTAATATTGTCGCTCATACCATACAATTGACTAAACCAAAAATGCGGATGATTGTGCGGAATACCCATTTCCTCCATCAAATCAGCCAATAAAATCGAACTTTGGGCATTGTGTGTGGCGTTCATTACGGCTATTTGTTCATGGTGTTGAACGCAATAAACCAAGCCGTCATTATACATTTTGTCGGTCGCAACCTTGTCGGGATTGATAGGGGTAGGGTAGCCCATTTCTTCTGCACGTTTACGCTCTTTTTGCATATAAGCACCACGCACCAATTTAGCACCGAGTATAAAGTTTTTATCTTTAGCTAAGGCATGAGATTCTTTCAAAAAAGCCAAACGGTCGTGACGATACATTTGGAAAGTATTGAAAACCACTGCTTTATCTCGATTGTAACGTGCCATCATCATGTTTGCCATGCGGTCAATCGCATCTTGAATCCACGACTCTTCAGCATCAATGAGAACAGTTACCCCTTTTTCACGTCCGGCATGACATATCGCATCGAGTCGTTTAGAAGCCGTAAAGTATTCATTCTCTTCATCATGCGTCAAGGGCGCACTTTGTTGAATTCGAGCCAACAAACCAAATCGTGCAATGCCCGTAATTTTGACACTGATGAAAGGAATATGTTTTGAACGCGACCCAAAGTCAATGGCATTCAAGTTTTCGACCATTGTGCGGTTAAAATCCTCTTCGGTTTTACTGGCTTCGACACCATAATCGAGTAAGGTTTTTGAGCCAGATTGCGCCAAACGCTCAATCGTCGGAGACGCATTTAGCAGGGTCGTCCCGCCACAAAATTGTTCATAAATGGTCTTTTTTATCACTGTTTCAGCAAAAGGTAAGCCCAATTTGACGGATTTCATGGCTAATTTAGAACCCCAACTAACTAAAAATGGCTTATTCATCATCTCGAATAGCCAAGCGGTTTTTTTAAGTTCCTTATCTGTTTTGTTGGAAAAGGCGATTTGCGTATTCGCAAAATCAAGTTCGTTTTTTTTAATATCCATTTTATTTGGTTAAAGTTAAAGATTGATAGTAAGGGGTTAGGCTTTCTCACATTGCTATTTTTTCGGAGCAAATGTAAGTGTTATTCTTAAAAAAACGTCCAATCTGTGGTCTCCCTTAAGTTTTTAAGTAGAAATTGAGTTTGCCCAAACAAAAGAGGTTGCATCAGTACATTTTGATACAACCTCTTCTGTTTTACCCTCCTCAGTATAAAACCTTATTTTTACGGTTTTTCAATCGCTTCAACGGCATTTTCTTCTGTGATTTCTACGGGCATCAACTGTATGCGATACTCTTTTTCAATTTCTGCGACAGCACCATAAAATTGTTCTTTTGTAAACAACCCCTCAGTCGTCCAATAAATTTCTGTTATTTGTATCAATTGCTCTAAAGTAGGCAACGTATAACTTTTACTAAAACAAAAACTAAAGACACGATTTAAGGCATATTTCATTTGATGTGACATTCTGATACCTGTCTCAAATTGCACTTCCATCCTTTGAAATTGTGCAAATAGCTTACTTTCTAGTTTGTCTGCCTTAGCTTCTTGCCGTTGCTCCTCTTGTAACTTATAATAAACATCCCAAGAATAGTTACTGCCTTTCATCGAGTCTAAAAAGGCGTAATAGACTTTTCGTCGCCGCTCATCGTTTTCCCTTTCTTTTTGATACTGCTCCTTGCTTGCAGCTTCCCGTTTTGGACGCGTTCCCCATTGAATATTATTGATTAAACGGCTTCTTCGATAACTTCTTTGGCGTTCCTCTTCCTCCCGGATTTTTGCTAAACGGGCATCTTCGATTCGTTGCAACTTTGCCGCTTTTTCATCTAATTTTCTCTGTATTTTTGCTTCTCTTTCGGCTATTTTCCTTTGAATTGCAGCTTCTTTAGCATCTTTTTTTCGTTGAATTTCAGCCAGTTTTTCATCTTTTATGCGTTGAATATAAGCCGCTTTTTCATCTTTTCTTCTTTGGATTTCATCTTTTTTTCTTTGAATCGCTTCTTCTTTTTCTCGTTTTTTTCTATTGATTTCGTCGAGTTTGGCTTGTCGCTTACGCAATATTTCAGCGTGTTTAGTATTGAGCGGATCAACTTCTTGCAAAATTTGACCTTTAAAACCATCAGGCAGTTTTGCTAAATTAGAGATAAAAACCTCACCTGTTTCGGACTCTATCATAAATTGGCGTTCCAAGCCTTCGTCTTTTTTTTGCCGTTCTTTTCTCGTAACGCCGACGAAATGGCTTTTCCAATCATGTTCCCGATTTGGCAAACCATGTTCCCAGTAATTGTCCACAAAATCGAACAAAAGATAAGCCTTTTGGTCTTCCCATGGACGTGAAGCGCGCCCAACCATTTGGAGATACATGGACAACGATTTTGTCTTTCGAGCCAATCCAACAATTGCTATACATGGTATATTGTTGCCTTCTGTTGCAATTTCGCAATTCGACAGCACCTGAATTTCTTTGTTAACAAATTGCTCGAAAATGCTTTTTCTGTCCTTCGTTTTACCGTCCACATGTCCTGCTCTAATGCCACGCCACTCAAAAGCTTCAACCAGTTTTTTAGAATGGTCAACCGAAGTGGCGTACAACATCATCTGTTTTCCTTCGCCTTTTTCGATATAAGTATCAACAACAGACATAATTTGCCGCGTTTCACTCAACAAATTAGACATTTCGGTTTCAGAATATTCACCTTTCACAACGTGTACTTGAGCGATTTGGTCATGTGTGAAGGTCGTCATTGCCCAAAGTCTGGCAGGAATCAAATTACCCATTTTTTCTAATTGCGCAACCGACAGACCCAAAATGAGTTCATCACATATATCTGTAAATCCTAAACCACTCAAACGATAAGGTGTTGCTGTCACCATAAGCAATTTGGCACGTGCATGGGCGGCATATATAGTCAAATAAGTCTTTGCCAGACAGTGATGCCCTTCATCGGTAATAATCAAATCAGGGTCAAAATCCAAGGCATTGACATAAGTGGCAATACTGGCAACTTGATGGTCAATGTCGTAATTTCTCTTCAAACCTGCTTTAATTGCCCCTGTTTCGATACCAAACAAGTCCATATATTCGCCAATGATGTTGTCAACCAATTCGTCACGATGGGCAAGTGTCAAGGTTTTTAAGCCATTTTCATGATATGTTTTTACGATGGAAGCGATGGTTGCCGTTTTCCCACTGCCCGTAGGCGATTGGTACATAATGGATCGGCATCCGCGTTCCCAAGCATTCAGGATAGCGTTTCTGCTTTCAATTTGGTAAGGACGCAGTCGGATGACGCGTTTTTCTTTTGGTTCTTCTAACCCCTCAGTGTCAACCCCTAAATTCAGATTTTCAGTCATCATGATACGATTGGTTTATAGTTATTCAAATGATTTTAAGTGTTTGGATTTTAGAAATTTCAATAAATCCCCCCTCCTCAGTTGCTTCGTGCCTACTAATGACTTTTCACCAAAAATTATGCCCACGTCCCATTTGCAGGAATTTTAATCATATATAAACGGAAGGATAACCATAAGGCATTGACTTTTTAACCATTAACACACGTTTTTAGTTTACAAAAAGGGAAATAATTTTACATTTTTTTTATATGTTTTTAAAAGTTAAATGAATTTGGTTTTTGGGGAGCATTAAAAAGTGTGCATTATTGTATTGAGTAATGCACGCGCGTGCTTTTTGACCCCCTCAGTATTTTACGATAAAAGCCGATATTTCGCATGGAAACATCGGCTTTTATCGTAAAATACTGAGGGGGATGTTTAGGATTACAACTGTTCAATATAGCTACTAATCTTATGATACCTTTTTAAAATAAACCGAGGGCTCAGTATTGTTCCTTCTCATTCGGAAAATCTTTCGATTTCACATCCGCTACATAATGACTGATAGCGCCTTTCACTTCATCAAACAATTCGAGATAACGCCGTAAAAAACGCGGCTGAAACTCTTTGGTCAATCCCAACAAATCATGTAAAACCAAGACTTGTCCATCGCAACCACCGCCTGCACCAATGCCAATCGTAGGGATTTCGACACTTTCAGATACTTCAGTTGCCAATTTTGCAGGTATTTTTTCAAGCACCATACCGAAACAGCCGACTTCTTCAAGTAGTTTGGCATCGGTGCGCAGTCTGTTTGCTTCGTCCTCTTCTTTGGCACGAACTGCATATGTCCCAAATTTATAGATGCTTTGCGGCACTAAACCTAAGTGACCCATGACAGGAATACCTGCGGACAATATACGCACAATGGATTCCTTGATTTCAATACCACCTTCCATTTTGACAGCGTGCGCACCCGATTCTTTCATAATGCGTATAGCAGATTCAAGCGCAACCCGCGAATTGCCTTGATAAGAGCCAAAAGGCAAATCCACGACAACCAAAGCTCGTTTGACCCCGCGAATGACCGATGCCGCATGATAAATCATTTGGTCAAGCGTAATAGGCAATGTCGTTTCATGCCCTGCCATCACGTTTGAAGCGGAGTCACCGACCAAAATAACGTCAATACCCGCTTCGTCAACGATGCGTGCCATTGAATAATCGTAAGCCGTCAACATGGCGATTTTTTCGCCACTGGTCTTCATTTTGAGCAATGTATTGACAGTGATGCGTTTAATATCTGAATGAACTGACATAATTCAATAATGATGAATGATAAATGATGAAATATGAATATTTTAATGGTGAATGGTGAATATTTTAATGGTGATATTATAGCTAACTAATTGATTATTAATTTTTTGTAAAAAAATATTCACCATTCACCATTCACCATTCACCATTCACCATTCACCATTCACCATTAAATTACAGTTTTTCCAAGAGAAAATTAGTCATTTTATTATACAAATGTACCCGCGCCATGCCGCCATAAATACCATGGTTGAGGTTCGGATAAAAATAAGTATCAAACTGTTTATTGGCATCAATGAGCGCATTCGCCATTTCTACCGAGTTTTGAAAATGCACATTGTCGTCCGCCATGCCATGTATAAGCAAATAATTGCCTTTCAGCCTATCGGCAAAATTGACAGGCGAATTGTCTTTATAACCCGCTGCATTTTCCTTTTCTGTTTGCATATAACGCTCCGTATAGACTGTATCGTACCATTTCCAATTCGTTACAGGCGCAACTGCAATTGCCGTTTTGAAGACATCATTGCCTTTCAAAATACACAAACTCGACATGTAACCGCCATAACTCCAGCCATAAATACCTATGCGTTTGCCGTCAACATAAGACTGTTTTGCCAACCATTTTGCCGCTTCTATTTGGTCAATGGTCTCGTAATGTCCCAATTGTTTATACGTTATTTTTCTAAAAGCCTCGCCTCGTCCGCCCGTACCACGTGGGTCAACACAGACAACAAGGTAGCCTTTTTGAACCAGCATTTGATACCACCAATAATTGTTGCCCATCCATTGGTCAACAACTTGCTGGCTGCCAGGCCCTGAATATTGTGTCATAAAAACAGGATAATGTTTTGTCGAATCAAAGCCTTGTGGACGCATCATCCAGCCGTTCAATTCGACCCCCTCAGTAGTCGTGAACTTAAAGAATTCCGTACTGCCCACTTCATATTCAAATTGTTGACGACGTATAACTGTATTCTCTTCAATCATTCTGACCACTTTTCCCGTACCGTTTTCGATAACGGCATAAGACGGCGGCTCATTCACTTTTGAATTTGTCAAAACATAATAATCGTAGGTACTGCTCCATTCAGCATCGTTTACACCCCGACCACCTGACAGAAAACGGTCGCCTGAACCATCAATTTTAACGGCATAAACACCTTTTCGCATAGGCGATTCTTTTGATGCTTGATACAAAACTTCGCCACGAACTTCGTCAACGCCGTAAATTTTGCGAACATCATATTCACCTTTTGTCAATTGTTTGATGATTTTACCGTCTTTTCCGTAATGATAAATTTGATTCCAGCCGTCTTGTTCGCTCGATTTGATGAATGACCCATCTTTCAAAAACGTCATGTCATCGTTCAATTCCACATCAACAAAAGTTGGGCGTGTTTCTTTCATCAAAAGGCTCGTTTTGCCCGATTTTGCATCAGCCAAAAGGAAATCCAATTCATTTTGTAGGCGATTGAGCTTAAAAACGACGAGTTGATTGTCAGGCGTCCATTTCAAACGGGGAAAATATTCTGCCGCACCTGTTTGCACTTGTCGTGTTCTGCACTTTTTGACATCATAAATCCAAACTGTAACAATAGAATTTTTCTCTCCAACTTTTGGATATTTGAATTTATAAGGCTCTGGATAGACTTCGTTTTTGAAATATTCCAAGGTATATTCAGGAACAGCCGTTTCGTCAAAGCGCAAAAAAGCAATTTTTGACCCATCAGGAGACCATTCGAATGCCTTCGTAAACGAAAATTCCTCCTCGTAAACCCAATCGCAAAAGCCGTTGATGATGCGGTTTTTAGCACCATCTTTTGTCACTTGCGTTATTTTATTTTTGTCTAATCTCTTGATATATAAGTTGTTATCAGAAGTGAAAGCAACTTGAGATGCTTGTGGATTAAAAGTCGGGTTGCTTTGTTTTGAAGAAGCATAAAGCGGCTGTGCTGTCTTTCCGTCCCACACATTATAATTTCCTTTCGATGAACGGCGGTAAATTTGTTCAGATTCAGTGGCAAACAAAATTTTGCTTTCGTCGGCACTGAAGGCGTAATCGTCAAAAGGCGTTTTTGATTCGAAAATTGTTCCCACTTGTTTGCCCGTCGTGAGATCAAATTTGGCAATGACGTTGCCCATATTTGCCGAATAATGTTTGCCATCTTTCAAAAAATTGAATCCAGGCAGACCTTTGACCCGAAAAGTGCCTTTCTGCCAAATATCTTCAATGGTAATTTTCTTTTGAGCGAAAACAGATGTGAAACAAGACGTAAGTAAAATAATGAAAAGAATATTTTTCTTCATGTTTGGAAAAATTTGGTTGTTAGATTTAAATTATAAGGCGTAAAAATAGACAAATCCATAATATTTTGGCTGTTTGATTCCCCTTTTCCTGTTTATGGGAAATATAAATGGTTTTTTACAGGAATTATACTGAGGGGGAGATTTTTCAAAAATATTTGACGAAATTTGCACCCTCAATATTTAAAATATGTCTTCCTCAAAACTTCGGTTCACATTTCTGGGCACAGGTACGTCGCAAGGTGTTCCCGTTATCGGCTGTACATGCGCTGTTTGCACATCAGATGACCCTCGTGACAATCGCTTGCGCACGTCGGGAATGGTTACTTTTCAAGAAAAAAATATTGTTATTGACACAGGACCGGATTTTCGTCAGCAAATGCTCCGCGCAAATGTTGATGATGTTGCCGCCATTCTTTTCACCCACGACCACAACGACCATACGGCAGGTCTAGACGATGTAAGACCTTTGAATTTTCGGCATAAAAAACAAATGCCCGTTTATGCGACCCCCTCAGTACAACGTTCATTAATGGCTCGTTTTGGATATGCATTTGGTGAAAATCCTTATCCAGGGGCGCCCCGTTTGGTGTTTGAGACGATTTCAAAAGCTCAAAATTTTAGGATTGAAGGCTTGGATATTCAGCCGATAGAGGTTTGGCATGGCGACACATTACCCATTTTAGGTTTTCGTTTTGAAGACATAACTTATATAACTGATTGTAAATCAATACAATTAGAAGAATTAGAAAAAATAAAAGGTACTAAAACGCTCATTCTCAATGCCTTGCACCACAACGAACATCATTCGCACTTAAACCTCAAAGAAGCTTTAGTGATGATTGAAAAGATACAACCAGAGCAAACCTTTTTGACGCATATCAGTCACTCTATGGGCAAATATGAAGATGTGCAGAAGTCGCTTCCTAAGAATGTCGCATTAGCTTATGATGGGTTAGTTATTGGTTAATGGTTACTCGTTATTCGTTACTTACGAGTAACGAATAACCAGTAACGAATAACGAAAAAAAAGGGCAACCACGACTGCGGTCACCCCTCACACTATGAAACACTATAATTTTTTTTTATGTACTGGTATAATTACAATTAATAGAACGGCAAATCTACGTTAATGGTTTCAAAAGAAAAAGTAAAAACATTGTTTATTATGAAAAATTGGCGAAACAAAAATATGCATATATTTTATAATTTCAAATTTTTTTTATAAAAATTTTACCGTTCCACCACTCTTTTTCGATTATAGCTTCGTTTTTGATATAAAAATTGACGGCGGGGGTATTCCAATCTAAGACTTGCCACTTCGTTAGGAAGCATTCCTTCTGTTGGGCAACTTCTAAAAAAGTATCAAATAGCTTCTGTCCAACCCCATATTGACGATAACTTTCTGTAACAACGAAATCTTCGAGGTACAACATACGCCCTCGCCAAGTTGAGTACGCCATATAATAAAGTATCATCCCTACAGTTTGCCCCCCTTCAGTTTCAACGGCTACATGCGACTCAAAAATGCCTGCTTCAAAATCGCGTTTGTATTCTTCTATCGTCGCCGAATGTTGTTCGGGGGCTTTTTCATAAACGGCTAATTCTCGCACAAGGGCATGAACAGCAGGCATATCGTCAATAGTGGCAGGTCTTATTTGAATGTTTTTCATTTTAATGAAAGCAGCGATATTTTGTTTGGAATACTTAAAAATAACAAATGTAGAGGCACAAAGTTTTTGTACCTCTACATATTTAATTTATTGTTTTTCAACAAGTTGCGTCATAATTGAATTGTCAGATACCAAGCGAATGATATAAGTCCCATTTGTCAGTTTACTTAAATCTAAACTTTGCCCCCCCTCAGTATGCGCCAGTTTTTTTATCATCACTTCTTGTCCTTGAATATTGATAACTGAAACGTTTGCCGAGGTGCCGATTTTGTCAAATGATAAATTGACGATGCCACTTGTAACGGAAGGATAGACCTTAAAAGCCGTTTTTTGAATCGAACTAACAGATGACGTTTTGGCTACGCTGCCTGCCCAAGTTGTTGCTACGCGGATGGCATCCATCGTCAATGTAATACTGTCGCCCGCAGAACCTTGGCGAAGGAAAAAGGCATTTAATTCCGTTGCATCTGTACCTGTACCCACGCCCAGAGTGTTAACCGTATAGGCGGCAGGTTCAGTTAAAGTTGTGGAATTCGAAGGGTGTACATAGAAAGCAACCGTATCATTGGTCGCTGCCCTTAGATTAAAACCATATTTTATCGTTACAAGATAAGTCGTATTAGCGGCATAATGCGTTTCGGCGTATGTTGCAGTTTGTGTACCCCGTGCAATACCCAAATAAAAACCCCCTGCGCTATCGCTTTTTACGTAATAACGTAAATTGTAAGTTGTACCCGCTGTGCCAGAGGTGAAGCCAGTCACATAACCGCCAGCCGTTTTAGCTGCCGTTTTTACTTTAATTAAAAACGAAGCATACAAGCTGCCCGAAGTGACAGCTGTGCTAAAGTCACTTTTAGCATCTTCGCCACTTATGGTCATGTCAACAGCGTTGCCAATGCCAGAATTGGCATAGCCTGTATGCGTCAAGCCTGTAGTACCTGCAATTAAGCTATTGGTACCTCCAGCACTTGTTGCCGTCCATCCTTTATTCGTTAATGAATCGGTGTGGTTAAAGTCCTCTGACATAAGGACTTGAGCATGTGCTGCTGTTCCGGCAAATAAACATAGAAGTAAAATAATGTTTTTCATAATGATTAAATTTTTGGTGAAGAATATGAGTTAAAATATTGAAATACAAGGTTTTAAGCTTGTGTATTTTATGTTTACATTAATTCTTTTTCCATTTAATATTGCAACCCGCACTTGGATATTGTTTTGACGACACTTCATCACCCCTCAGTATGGCATCAAGTACAGTCCGTAAATCCTCACCAGTCACAGGCAATTCATTTCGAGGTCTTGAACCGTCAATGCGACCACGATAAGCCAATTGCATCTTGCCATCAAAAACATAAAAATCGGGCGTACAAGCGGCATCATAAATTTTTGCGACTTCTTGTGTTTCGTCATACAGATAAGGAAAAGTGTACCCCTCAGTATCAGCTAGGATTTTCATGTTTTCAGGTGAATCTTGCGGATAATTAACCGCATCGTTTGAGCTAATGCCAATAAAAGACACACCTTTGGGCTGATAATCATGCGCCAAAGCCACTATGCCCGCATTGACATGTAAGACATAAGGACAATGATTGCATAGAAACATAATAACTGTTGCAACATCTGATTTAAGATCATTCAAACTTAAAACCTTCCCGCTGACGGTATCTGGCAAGCTAAACTCAGGTGCTTTGGTGCCAAGTGGTAGCATATTTGATTCTGTAAAAGCCATTTTTATTATTTACAATAAATTGATTTTCAATAACTTGTGGAACTATCCACTATCCATTATTATCTATCAACTACTTAATAATTTCTATCTCTTCCATCGGTCATAAACCATGTAGGGGCTGGATCACTGGGGTCACCATTATAATTAATTGTAATTTCTTCGCCAGCAGCAATGTTTCGGACGGCGAAAATCTCGATATAGAGTTCTTCAAATTCCATGAAATAATCGGCATTTGAAGGCGCAAAATGATTGTAAAGCGAGCCAAATCCGAGGGCAATAGCGCATTGTTTTTGGTCGTCGCCCCATAAAAAATAGTAATCATAGAGCGTTGTCGTATCTAAAACAGCCATTTCACCTTCTTTCAAGACGATGACAGGACAGACCTCAATCATATCGCCTTTTTTGATAGGCGCACCCGTAAAAACACCGCGCCCGCCCAATGAACTTTGCGCAATATAAAGCGTTGGGTTTCTCATTTATTTATTTATCGTTTTGTTCCACACCTTCCTCTTCTTGTCTCTGAATTTCTTCATTACTGAGGGGGGCTTTTTGTTCTTTCAAAAGTTTGCCCGATTCATCAAATTCTAGATTGATATAATCTGTACTTGTTTCTAATTCAATTTGATATGTTCGTTTACTGCCTGTTTCAACACGCATAATTACAGCTGCAGCGGCATTTTGATATGTTGTATTCAAAACCTGTTGTACCGCTTTTGGCAAAGCCGTTTGCTCGATAAAAGTAGAGGTGTATTGATATATGCCTTTCGTATCGTAAAACGCTTTATTTTCAAGTTCTCCATCATAAAAAAGAACAGCAAAACCTATGTCCAAGGTATCCCAAACAACATCTTCAGCCTTAGGATATTTTTTTGCAAAGTCTTCATGGAAGTTTGAAGTAGGTTGCCCGCTTACAGTGTTTGAAGCATCAGGCTGGTTTTTACAAGCTAAAAAGCAAGTGGTTATTAGGAGAATCAAGAGATAGCGTTGCATAGTAATGATATTTTATATCGGCAAAAATAGTTTTAAATAAGCATAAGGCAAAATGAAATTGGCAAAAAGCATAAAGCAAGGGGCAAAATGCAAAGGGCAAAACTGATAAACAGCTTTGCCCTTTGTCCTTTGCATTTTGCGTTTTGCCTATTTTTACTCGTTTCCGAAGAACTCTTTTTGCAATGCTGCCGTTTCCTCTGCAGGGTCGGTAGATGCAGAATCATCTTCAACACGACGACGAGCCGAAGGGTCAGCTACAGCATGATTAGCCGTATTAGGAATCGGTCGAGCGTTTTTAGCTTCCACACTTTTGGTGGCATGCGGTACGAGTTTGAGCCGTTCTTTGCTTATGAGTAGCCCAGTCATCGTACAGATGCCATAAGTTTTATTTTGGATACGGATAATCGCGTTTTCAAGATTGCGCATGAATTGTTGTTGACGGGACAACATATTATTCAGCATTTCCATTTCAGTATGACTTGAACTTTCGTCCGTCCAGTCGCCACTTTGTTGATTCGCACTATTTTCGTTGATTTCAAGCATTTGTTCACGTAAAAACTGTATTTCCTTACGAGCAGCAGCAAGTTTATCATCAATAAGCACTTTAAATTCGTGCAAGTCTTCATCTGAATATCGAGCAGTAAGTGTAGCCATTTTTATTGCATTTTGGAAAAGGTTAAAGAATATTTTTTCAGATTTAAAGCATTTTGGCAAATAACCGTGCCAATCGGAGGCTTAAGAATCGGTATGTGTGCAGATTTGTTGTGTAATTCTACTTAACTAGTAATTTTCTGTATCGTAACTATTGCAAATTTTTGTTATAAAAAACCTATAAATATTGAGTTTTTTGTTAGTGTTAAAACATTGATTTTGAAATGTTTTTTTTTGAATAACAAAAATATCATTGTTTCACCATAGTAACAAATTAATTCATTAAAAATGGGATAAATTACCCTTTTTGAATTATAATAATTGGCATTGCCGAATTTGCCGAATTTTATAATGGGCGCAAAACTATATTCTTTCTTGAATATAATGATATTATTTTTAAAAATTTACCGTAAATTAACTTTAATAACCAGAATAACTCGCTCAATGACTACTTTTGCAGCGATTTCATCACTCAAAAATCACATATAGATATGTCTGTTCTAACCAAATCAGAAACTATTTCAACCGATTTTTTAAGAAAATTAGGTTTAAAACAATCCAATCATGGTACTTCTACGGGCTTGAATACTGAGGGGGGGCGCAAGTCCATCAAAAGTTATTCGCCTGTTGACGGTGCGCTCATCGGCAGTGTCAGTGTGACTTCATGCGAACAATATGATGCTGTTATAGCCTCTGCAAATGCTGCTTTTAAGGTGTGGCGTGACGTTCCTGCACCTAAACGGGGTGAAATTGTCCGTCAATTCGGCGATGAATTGCGGAAACATAAAGACGCTTTAGGTCGTCTTGTCAGCTACGAAATGGGTAAAAGCCTTCAAGAAGGCTGGGGCGAAGTGCAGGAAATGATTGACATCTGCGATTTCGCGGTCGGGTTGAGCCGTCAACTCTATGGCTTGACGATGCACTCCGAGCGTCCACACCATCGTATGTACGAACAATGGCATCCGTTGGGCATCGTAGGCGTGATTTCAGCCTTCAATTTCCCTGTGGCGGTTTGGTCGTGGAATGCCGCGCTCGCGTGGGTTTGTGGCAATGTCACCGTTTGGAAAGCGTCTGAAAAGACCCCCCTCAGTAGCATTGCTTGTCAGAACATATTGCAGAAGGTTTTGAAAGCCAACGACGTTCCCGAAGGCGTTTCGTGCATCATCAACGGTGATTATAAAGTCGGTGAATTTATGACACGCGACCCTCATGTTGCCCTTGTTTCAGCAACAGGTTCTACACGCATGGGTAAAATCGTGAATGCAACAGTTGCCGCACGATTGGGTAAAACGATTTTGGAATTGGGTGGTAACAACGCCATCATCATCGCACCTTCTGCGGATTTAGATATGATTATTCCTGCAACTGTTTTCGGTGCAGTCGGTACGGCTGGTCAACGTTGTACGTCAACACGCCGTTTGATTATCCATGAAAGCATCTACGAAAACGCCAAAAATCGCTTGGTGAAAGCCTATACGCAGTTAAAAATCGGCAATCCGTTGGACACGGCTAACCATGTTGGACCACTCATTGACCACGCAGCCGTCGAAGGTTATTTGTCGGCAATTGAAAAAGTGAAAGTGACAGGCGGCAATTTTGTTGTCGAAGGCGGCATCATAAAGGGTTTTGAGTCGGGTTGTTACGTCAAGCCGTGTATTGCAGAAGTACAAAATGATTGGGCTATTGTACAACACGAAACGTTTGCACCTGTATTATACATCATGAAATATTCGACGCTTGAAGAAGCGATTGCCTTGCAAAATGGAGTGCCTCAAGGCTTAAGCTCTGCTATTATGACCGATAGTATGCGTGAAGCGGAAAAATTCCTAAGCGTAAACGGTTCTGATTGCGGCATTGCGAATGTCAATATCGGCACTTCAGGTGCAGAAATTGGCGGTGCTTTTGGCGGCGAAAAAGAGACAGGCGGTGGACGTGAGTCGGGAAGCGATGCTTGGAAAGCGTATATGCGTCGTCAAACGAATACGATTAATTACGGTCGCCAATTGCCTATGGCACAAGGGATTACGTTCGATTTGTAAGAATAAGTGCATAAAAAAGGCGGATTCATCAGCGAATCCGCTTTTTTTATCGCCATACTGAGGGGGTCTATCTAAGCGGCTATTGGCAAATTCATCATTCATCATTCATCATTCATCATTTTCTTATCATCTTTCATCAACCAAAAATAAACAGGAATACCCAACAAAACGATGCCCAAACCGGGCCAAGTGTATAACGGTTTATAAATCAACAAAGGAATTGCCATAAGAATTGTAATGCCCAAATACAAAGCGGGTACAAAAGGATAGCCAAAAGTGCGGTAAGGTCGTTCGGCATTGGGGTGTTTTTTGCGCAAAACAAAAACGGCTAAAACCGCTAAACCGTAAAAAAGGAGAATCGCAAATGTAACATAGTCCAATATATCGCCATATTTTCCGCTTAAACACAACAGACACGTCCAAATGCATTGCGCCCACAATGACTTTCCAGGTACGCCCGCATCGTTGAGTTCCGCACTCGATTTGAAGAATAATTTGTCTTGTGCCATCGTATAAAAAACCCGAGAAGACGCTAAAATCAAGCCATTATTGCAACCAAAAGTCGAAATCATCACCAAAATCGCTATCAAAGCAGTGCCAAAACTACCAAAAATACTTTTTGCAGCTTCAACACCGACACGGTCTGATTCGGCAAAAGCGATGCCTTCAACAGGTAAAACGCGTAAAAAAATGAAGTTGGTGAGTATATAAATGGCGATGACTGCTGTCACACCAATGAACAAACTCAAACCGATATTGCGCGCAGGGTTTTTGATTTCACCTGCAATAAAAGTGATATTGTCCCAGGCAAAACTGGCAAAAACAGAGCCGACGCTGGCAATCGCAATCGCTGAAATCATTGCCCAAGTACCTGTTATGGGCGTTTTTACTAATACACCATTGTCCATTTTCAGGCTTTGCAAAGTCCAAGCATCTTGCCAATTGATTTGCCAAAAATTTGTGTCTTTGGCAACCATAAAACCAAAAAGTATCAATAAAGCCAAGCCGCCAATTTTAGCGAGCGTGAAAACCAATTGTACCCATCGCCCATTTTGGACACCTCGCACATTGATATACGTGAGAAAAATAA
>JAYSQG010000577.1:0-18778 GCA_043721685.1 Saprospiraceae bacterium
AACGCCATTTCTGTTTAGCATAAGTATGAATTTGGACAATTAGATTTTAATAATCTTTTGAACCTTTGGCGTACGACTCGATTTTATTTTTGCCATATAAACGCCCTTTGGTAATTCAGAAACAGGTAATGTATGTGTTGTTTGATTGGCATCTAAAATAATGTTTTTCAATACTTTACCTTGCATGTCTATGATGTCAACCGTTGTTTTTTCATCAGTTAAATAATTCAAATTCAAGTTTTCTGAGAAAGGAATGGGATAAAAAACGGGTTCAACATCGGCGGTTTGAGATACGGCTACCGTTGGACTCAAAGTAAAGTTTTTCTGAACGGTTTGCGTTTTATAAGTCGTTACAACCTTCCAAGTACCAGGTGAACTACTTGGCAAAGTGAATGACCAATACCACCACGACGCATTATATGTAGCTGGCGACGTATGTGACCAAGTTGTGAAAACGGTATTATCAGGTCTGTAAACAGTATAAGTAGTTACATCGCCTGCCATTTGGTCGTGAAAATAACCCGTCACATAGAGTTTATTGCCATAAGCATATTGATAAGTGTCGTTTGGCACATCTTTATTAGTTGGACAATCGCCATAAACAGCAGGTGTTGTACCTAATTGCAAGCGATTGAGCGTAGATTCACGGTTAGGCTTTTGGCTTGCCCACCATGTTGTGGTGTTAAGTTTATTGCATGAACCTGAAAATGGGTCAACCAATTTGCCTGAGCTATTATAGACTTCAAAATGTAAATGTGGACCAGATGAACAGCCTGAACTGCCTACAACGCCTAAATATTCTCCTTTTGTAACCGACTGACCAATGGCTTTTGTTGTCTGCGAATTCTTTTTCATGTGTCCATACCACGAAATGGAGTTGTCGGCATGACGAATATAAACGGCATTCCAGTCATAATTGACACAGGCACAATGACGGTCTTCAAAACCATCAATTTTATTGATAATCACGCCTGCTTCGGCAGCAATGATTTCAAGCGAGTTGTCGTCCATGCGTTTCCATGGAAAGGGCCATGTGAAAATGTCTGTGCCCTTATGCCCGTCGTAAGTCCTTGAATTGCAATTATAATCTTCAAAATTTCCAACAGCCGTATTTTGGTCAACAAAATTGCTGATGCCGTAGTAGCTTGGGTCCGTATTAAAATCCACCGCTTGACGCAGAGGCCAGTCAAAAGCCACGATTTCAGGAGAATTTCGTAACTGCGTAAATGCTCCTTGTCGTTCAAGTCGTTCGATGTTTTCATCGTTGAGCCTTTGAATAGTTGCACGTGCAGCGGGAGATAAACATTCAGTACGTTCTACTTGAAATTCGCCGCCACCTTTGGGTTGTACTGATCCAAAGGATTCCTTCGGAAGGGGTGTATTCGTTTGACAAAAAGCTAAAATAGAGAGGCATAAAAAGTAAGTTGTGCTAAGAAATCGCTTCATTTGTTGACGATATTAAGTGATAAATGAGTTTTTTTATTGTTAAAAATATAAAGATTTACAACTATCTGAATGACAGAATAGCCGTTTTATGTTCTAAGATGTAATGTAGCCTACACGTTGGAGGGACTTAAATGGTTGCATTGTTGATTCGTTACTGGTTATTCGTTATTCGTTACTGGTTACTCGATATTTGGTAGGGTTAAGAATACACGAGTTATTTACAAGCAATAACCAAACCAAGAACGAGTAACGAATAACCAGTAACCCATAAAAATACTGAGGGGTATCATCTATTGAAATAGACGACACACCTCAGCAATATAAAGTGTTTCAACCCTTAAAAAATGCTAATGTAACCAAATGTACAAAATACAAATTGTCCCATTTCCATTTTGTATTGAATAAATCAAGACAGAATGAAAGTGTGTTTAAGGTTGATAATCTCGGTTTTCGATATTGTTTTAAAAAAGATGTGTTCAAGTCTAGGAGAACTACGATAAAATTGCAACTTCGGTATTGAAAATTTTGGTCATTTTCAAATGATGCTGCAAGTTAATGTTTTTTGTTAGAATATTTATATATAAATAAAGCATTTTTTTGACATTAACAAATCGTAGGTAAAAGGCTTTTAAATATACGGATTTCAAAACGTCCAAAAGCTTACATTGGAATTTTGAAATTTTAGAATTTTGAAATCATAAGCGGTTATCCATGATAAAGTTCTATTTTTGCGCTCAATTTTAATTATCAAACTAAAAACTCGACGAAGATGAATCTTGATTTTAAGGCTAAAAAAGCCCTTGTACGTGTGGATTTTAACGTGCCACTCGATAAAAAAACCTTGGCAATTACTGACGATACACGTATGCGTGCGGCTGTGCCAACCATCAAAGCGATACTTGAACAAGGCGGTGCCGTCATTTTGATGAGCCATTTTGACCGTCCTTTGAAAAAACTTAAAGAAGACGGTTCTATTGACGTTGAGCGTTTTACGCTACGTCATTTGGTGGCACATTTGAGCGAATTGCTGGGTCGCCCTGTCCAATTTGCAAATGATTGTTTGGGCGAAGAAGCCGTTGAAAAATCTAAAAATTTGAAGGCAGGTGAGGTTTTATTGCTTGAAAACACCCGTTTTTATAAAGGCGAAGAGAAAGGTGATGTCGAAATGGCGAAAAAACTGGCTTCTTTGGGCGATATTTATATCAACGATGCCTTCGGAACAGCGCACCGCGCTCATGCTTCGACAACAACCGTGGCGCAGTTTTTTGATAAAGACCACAAGTCTTTTGGCTTTTTGATGGATGCAGAAGTGAGCAGTGCTGACCGTGTTTTGAACAACCCTGAAAAGCCATTTACGGCTATCGTCGGCGGTGCAAAAGTGAGCGATAAGATTTTGATTTTGGAACGTCTCATAGACTCTGTTGACAACCTTATCATCGGTGGCGGCATGGCTTATACGTTTTTCAAAGCGATGGGGGGACAAATTGGCAATTCGCTGTGCGAAAATGACCGTCTCGACCATGCTCTTGCGTTGATAGAAAAAGCGAAAGAAAAAGGTGTTCAAATTTTGTTGCCACCTGATTCTTTGATTGCCGATAAATTTGACGCAGCAGCCAATACACAAGTGACACCAAGCGATGCGATTCCTGACGGCTGGATGGGTTTGGACATCGGTTCAGAAGCTATCAAAACGTTTAGCGAAACCATAAAAACTTCAAAGACAATACTTTGGAATGGTCCAATGGGTGTTTTTGAAATTCCTAAATTTGCCGTAGGCACAAAAGAAATCGCTTTGGCTGTGGCGGCTGCGACGACTGAGGGGGCATTTTCGCTCGTCGGTGGCGGCGACTCTGTGGCGGCTGTAACGCAAATGGGTTTGGAAAAAGCAGTTAGTTTTGTTTCTACGGGTGGTGGTGCGATGTTAGAATTCTTAGAAGGTAAAGAATTACCTGGTATTGCAGCGATGAAAGCCTAATTTTTGATAAAAATACTGAGGGGGGCAATTCAATAACAACTGGATTACCCTCTTTCTTTTTTATTGATTTTTTGAAGTGAAACAGCAATTCTTCATGCATAAAAGACGTTTCTCTAACGGTTTTTTGTGTTTAAGCACAGGTAAGCACAGGTAAGCACAGGTATCGGATACAGAAATTTGACCACCTTATTATTTACTTGTTCCTTAGCCATTTATTTTCACCGACAAGCATTAAAAATGAGACGCTTTACCTTTACTTTTTTTCTCACACTTTTTTTAATGAGCCTTCTCTCCGCTCAAACGTCTTTTAATTTTTCAGATTTGACAAATGCGGAACGCGATTCATTGCGTAAAGGCATTATTTCGCCTGAAATGACTGCGAAATTTGAGAAAATGAGACAGATTGAAAAAGTAAAACATGACAGCATAATCCAAAATAAAATCCTTAATCACCCCATTGCTGATTTTGATGCACGTGATACAATGGGTTTAAAACACCGTCCCTCGATGTATCTTGGGCGTGTTTGGATAATACATGTTTGGGATTTTTGGGACAATTCTTTGCGTTATGAAATACCGCCACTGAACGCTGTTGTGGATTCTTTGCGGGGCGAAGGCGTAGAAGTTTTATCGTTTCTGAATTATCGTTTAGGCGAAGGAGAAAAAAAATATTTGAAAGATTATCCCGTAAAATTTCCCATGATTGAGAATTCTGAAAAATTTGGCAATGCCCTTTTAGGTGGGTATTTCCGTCGTCCGTATATCTTAATCATAGATAAAAAAGGTATTTGTCGCTATTTTTATGATAATTATAAGCTACAAGGTGAAAAATCGGGACATCGAAACGAACTGCTCGAAGAAAACAAGCACAACCAACCGACCTACGATTTTATGGAAAAAGTGAAAAGTTTGCTTCGAGAATAAAAGGAGTCATTAACTTTGCCGCCGAATTTAAAAAATCACCTCCACTCGACTTAAATGACGGCGCAAGTTCCGTTGCTATCACATGACAACTCTTACGACTACCCGACGGCTTTACGATATGCCTTTATTGCTCCTTTGTGCGAGTAACTTCTTCTTTTCTGCCAGTTTTCAGATGCTAATTCCCGAGCTGCCCGACCATTTGACCTCATTGGGCGGTGCGGATTACAAAGGCTATATTATTGCCCTTTTTACTTTGACAGCGGGTATCAGCCGCCCTTTTAGCGGCAAATTGACGGACTCGATTGGGCGTGTGCCGATTATGGTTTTCGGCTCGTTGGTCTGTGTGTTGTGCAGCGCGCTATATCCTTTTATGACCACCGTTTTTGGCTTCCTTTTACTGCGTTTAGCGCATGGTTTTTCAACGGGTTTCAAACCCACAGCAACCGCCGCCTATGTTGCGGACATCGTGTCAATGGAGCGACGCGGCGAAGCCATGTCTGCCATTGGCATCAGCAGCAGCATTGGTTTCAGCGTTGGACCCGTTTTTGGGAGCTGGATTACTGATGGGTTCGGTTTTAATGGTTTGTGCGTTTTATCCTCTTTTTCAGCGCTTTTATCGGTTGTTATTTTAGTCAAAAATATGGACGAAACGCTTGTGGTACGTCAGCCGTTCTCATTTAAGTTGTTGAAAATCAATCGTTTTGAGATATTTGAGCCAGCCGCTATGCCGACTTTTATTGTTCAATTTCTCCTTTCTTTTGCATCAGGTACTTGTCTGACATTGATACCCGATTTCACAAAGCAAATAGGTATCGGCAACAAAGGTTTGTTTTTTGCGGTCTTTACAGCATCCTCTTTGGTCATTCGTTTGGTGGCTGCAAAATCGTCAGACAAACATGGTCGAGTGCTTGTTTTGCGGTGGGCAGCCTTGTCCGTTATCATTTCGATGGTGATAATTGCTTGGTTCCATTCGGTTACGGCTTTCATAGTCGCATCCGTTATTTATGGTATCGGTTGGGGCTTAAATACGCCGACTTTACAAGCATGGGCAGTGGATTTGGTGTCACCTGAAAGTCGCGGTCGTGGATTGGCGACGATGTTTATTGCCCTCGAAGCGGGTATTGGGGTAGGTGCGTGGTTGTCGCAAGCCATGTATCAGAATGACCCGAACCGCATAGGTTTAGCTTTTGAGGTATCGGCATTCTTAGCTTTGGCGGCTTTGATTTATTTGTTTTTTCATAAAAAATAAGTTTTCTATGCTACTTTTGCTACACAACATCACTCAATTCATACTAAAATATGTTAAACCATTGGTTAAAACCGCTTTCTCCTGACCTTTTTGCCGACCTTGAAGAATGGCATTTTGGTAAAAAAATTACCGCAGTCATTGCTGGAAACGAAAATACTGTCCGTAAGGACTCCTTGGGAGAGGGGGGTGAATTGGATTTAAAAACAACAAAAATCGCCATAGTCGGTATCAACGGAGCCGAAGCAGACGCTGTTCGTGCCATACTCTATTCCTTGAGTTTTCCATTTCCAAAACTGAATATCACCGATTTGGGGAATATGCGAAAGCAAGACCCGTCTTTTATAATTCCCTTGTTGACGGAGCTTTTGCAAGGCGACATTGTGCCAATCCTTATTGGAAATTCGGAAACAAACATGTTACCGCAATTTCAAGCCTTTCATGCGCGTAAAAACTCTGTTAATTTAGCGATTGTGGATGAAAAAATACGTTTTTCTCCTTCTTCGAAAGCAGAAAACTTGTTTTTGCAAACGATTTTGGAAGACAATCACTTGTTTAATCTCAGTTTAATCGGTTTTCAATCGCATTATACCGACCCCTCAGTATTAAGCCTATTGGAGAAACGGCATTTTGAACTCATTCGTTTGGGCAAACTTAGAGCAGAACTTGAAGACATTGAACCGATTATACGCGATGCCGATTTGGTCAGTTTTAACCTCGCTGCTATGAAAATGAGCGATGCTCCAGGGCAACTCAACGGCTCGCCAAGTGGCTTAACATCTGAAGAAGCCTGTCAAATTGCTCGATATGCGGGTATGAGCGACAAATTGACGAGTTTTGGCATATACGGCTATCGTAAAAACCTCGACAGCCTTGACCAAGCAACGGCACAAGTGGTGGCGCAAATGATTTGGTACTTCGCAGATGGTTTTTACAACCGAAAACAGGACTTTCCGATTCAAAAAGCCTTTAATCAACTGATGCAATACATCGTTCATGTTAAGTCTTTTGATGAACAATTGACGTTTTGGCGCAGCAACAAAAGCGGACGTTGGTGGATGGAAATTCCTGTGAAAACGCAAAAAAAACACGTGAGACATCGGCTCATACCTTGCTCTTATAATGACTATTTGCAGGCTTGTAACGACGATTTGCCAGAGCGGTTAATCCTTGCATATCAACGTTTTACGTAATATTCATCATTTCTCATTTATAATTCATCATTCCCCAAAGCAGCGTTTCCAAAACATAAAGCATCTCTTTTTTAGTTGTCCAAAAACCGATTTATTTTTGGATTAGAGCATCGAAGAAACCTTAAAATACAGAATGTGACGGAATATGAACTCATACAAGGCTGCCTACGCGAAGACCGCCGTACGCAACGAGAGTTATTCAACCGCTATGCAGGGAAAATGATGACTGTATGCCTCCGTTATGCGCGTCACCGAATGGAAGCAGAGGATTTGTTGCAAGATGCGTTTATAAAGGTGTTCGATAATATCCATTCTTTTGAAGGAAAAGGCTCTTTTGAAGGGTGGATTCGGCGCATTGTGGTCAATACGGCTTTGAAAAACGTCAGCCGGCACTCATTCAAAAAAGAAGGTATTGGTTTAGAGGGTATTCAAGAGTCGTCAGAGGACCCCTCAGTATTTTCGCACCTTTCAGAGCAAGAATTGTTGGGTTTGATTTCGAGCCTACCTAATGGCTATCGTATTTGTTTCAATTTATATGTTATCGAAGGTTTTAGCCACCGCGAAATAGGGGAGATGTTGCATATCGAAGAAAGCACCTCTCGCTCTCAATTAGTCAAAGCGCGGAATATGTTGCAAAATATGGTTCTAAAATCTCAAAAAATCACATTATGAACAAAAATAGACATCCATACAACGATTTTTTCCAGAAAAAACTCGACAATCACGAGTCTTCTGTTTCAGACGATTTGTTCAATCGTTTGATGACAGACCGTTCTATGCGCGAAAAACTCGACAACCACGATTCTCTTGTTACCGACGATATTTTTAATCAACTCATGCGCAACCGCGAAGGTTCGGACGAGCAACCGTCTGATGCACCTTTACGTGAGCGATTGGCAGAACATATTTCAGCTGTACCAAAAGAGACTTTCAATGAAGTTATTGTAGAGCGTGAGCGGCGGCAACGGGCTTTATCGTGGCGTTCTGCGACAGCCATTTTATTATTCTTTTTGACTTATTTAATGTTTGTTAATCGTGATTTTATTTTTAATAATAACACAATTAATAAAGACAATTCTATTGATTTAAATAAAGATAAATCACAAGCAGAAACTGATTTTAATCAAAATAAAGAAAGTAATTCATTGATTGTTGAAAATAAAAATTCAATCTCTGAAAAGGAAACTACTATTGATGAAACAATTGAATTGAACAACAATAAAGATAAAATCAATGATAATAAATATCTAAATAAGGATAATAAAGACAGAACAATTGAAAATAGAAATAAAACAGCAGTTATTAATAAAGATAAAACAATTGCAGATAATACTAAATTAAATGCTAATCAATCAGCAATCAACAATAATCAATTAAAAATTACTGAGGGGGGCGTTTCTAAATTTAATGCAAATAATAATCAATCAACAATCAGCAATAATCAATTTAAAGATAACTCCTCAAACACGGTTTCTAATTCGGCAAATGTATTCACAGACCACACAGTTCCACAGCAAATTATAATGTCCAATTTTACTTCTACGCCTTCAACAAAAGTCGTAGAACAAGGAGATAAAGGAGTTGATAGCAAGGTTTTGAAAACGGACAACAGTGTCGTTTTTAATGCTTCGCTTTCGACTCCTGATGCTCCTCATCTTGCTTTTGACAATTTGAGCATTTTACGAGTTAAAAACATCGCTTTACCAACTAAAAAATTAGAAAATCCATGTTCTGGACCGGGTGATGGTTGCCCAACTTTTGGAAAAAAACGGCAACGTGGCAGTGGTGAGAAATCTATTTATGTGGATATTTATGGTGCACCTGAGTACGCTTTCCGCCGTTTGTCCGAAAATTTGCCTGAAAATTCCAACTATTTACGTGCACGTGATACGGTTGAAAATCCGTGGTATGCGTTCAGTGCAGGCACACGTGTTTCTCTTGTTTTTGGCAATGGTTTGGCTTTGCGGACAGGTTTTGTGTATGCTCAAACGAATGAAATTGCCGTTTTTGACAGCTTAGGAATAGGTAAAAAAGTGCTTTCAGAGACTTATGTACCACGGACAGGTGGTGGACAGGATACGATTCGCAAAACAGAGATTACAAGCGGTATTTTCCGCACGGCACGTTATAATCGTTATCGCTCAATTGACATTCCATTACAACTCGGTTTTGAATTTCCACTCAATGATTATTGGTCATTTAGCATCAATGGCGGCGCAAATTTCAATATTTCAGCTTGGCGCAAAGCCGATATTTTGGGTGATAAAGGTACACATATAGATGTGTCAAGCGGTTTTGGCGAACCAAATCCTGTTTTTAATAACACGTTGGGTATCAGTGTATTCGGCAGCGTTGCCGCTTATCGGCAGTTAACAGGCAATTTGCAATTAGTGATTGAGCCATCAGTTAGACATTATTTACAACCGATAACCCGCAGTGATTATGCTTTGAAACAGGCTTATACAAATGGCGGTTTGATTTTAGGATTGCGCTACCGATTTTAAAATTTTTATCGAAAACAAAGCAGCATTTTTAATACTCAAAGACTCTACTTTTTAACGACAATAATAAAACACAATTGTAGCTACTTGTCTTTTTCCAAAATTGATTTTGGGTTGATTGTCAATGATTTATACACGTATTATTTTTTAAAAGGCATTGAAAAAATGAAAAAATTCGCATACTATATAGTGGCTTTTTTACTCGTTTTTGCAGCAACAAGCTGTAAGAAAGACAGTACTGAATTTATACCAATAGAGACGATTACGATTATTGAAGGTGATACGATTTGGGACGATGATTTATCAGCAAAAAGCAATTTGTCAACGACTCTTTTGCCCCCCCTCAGTATAGAGAAGCTCGTGAGCCAACTCAGTGCAGAACCGAAACATGATACGTGTAATGCAGAACGGGGTGGTACAATTGTCGTACCTGACAACGTGACGGTGTCGATACCTGCAAGTGCTTGTGTTAATCTCCTAAACAAACCTTGCACTGGAAAATTAGACGTAGAAATATTGGTTTTGAGGAAAAAAGGCGACTTTATTGCTTACAATTTACCAACTACTTCGCTTGGCAGACAGTTGATTTCAGGTGGTGTTGTGTCTGTAAAAGTCCGTCAAAACGGTCAAGAAGTCAGGTTAGCCCTTGGAAAAGCGATAAAAGTCAGTTATGTGATGACTGAACCCGATAATCAAATGCAGCTTTTTGATGGCAAAATAGATGGCCGTTTCAAATTTGATTGGTTGCCTATTTCTCTTCTTGGTACGGGCATTGTGTTGCCTAATGTAACCGTTTGGGCAGATTCATCGCAGCAACGCAGGGGTTATAACCTCGTTCTCGACCGTTTTGGCTTGATTAATTGCGATAAATTTAGCGGCGATAGTATCAACTTTAACAATAAATTTAGTGTGACTTTACCCGAAACGTTTACAAATGTCAATACTTCCGTTTATGTCGCTTTCAAAAATATGAATTCGGTATTAGCCCTTTCAGGCGATGCCAGAACGAAGGCATTTATAACCCCTGGACGTGGTTTGCCAATTGGTCGGACTGTAACCATTGTTACGATGAGTTATATTCGTGATAAATTTTATTTTGCAAAACAAGAGGTGACCATTCAAAGCACAACGGGACAGAAGGTTAAATTAGTACCTGTTGTTATGGAAAAAGACGAGGTAAAAGCAATGCTCAACAACCTTTAAGTAGTTGATTTAATCTTCAAAACATAAAAAACAATTCTCATTCCTTCATGTTCTGAATATAGTTAAAGTCCTCGGTGTATTATGCACGCGAGGACTTTTTTCGTTACTCGTTACTTGTATTGACGATTAACGAATAACGAATAACGAAAATTACTTCGTTTTTATCTCACCACTCCCCATTGCCTTCGATTTTACTGAGGGGGGATTTCCTGAATAGCGAATATCGCCAGAACCCATGATGTGTGCATCAAGGCTTTCGGTTGCGTGGCAATTGATATTGCCCGAACCTGTTGTTTGGGCTTCTGCGGATTTGGTTACAAAATCGTTGGCATCAATATCGCCTGAGCCAGTTACGTCAAATTTGGCTTTTTCGCCAGTTCCTTTGATTTCAAAATTACCTGAACCCAAGACTGCTGCTTTTAGGTTTGATGCCTGTTTTGTGAAAAAGGTTTCAGGTGAGGGTCGCTTTTTTCATAAAAAAAGAGAAATATACTGAGGGGTATATTTCTCTTTATATTTAAGATTTCCAAATTTCAGAATTCAAGTTTTGCGATTGAAATTTGAAATTTTAGAATTTATCTCGATTTAATATCACCACTGCCAGACACGCGCGTCCGAACAGAAGCAGGTTTGCCCGAATAACGAATATCGCCTGAGCCACTGATGGTTGCATCCAATTCTTTTATCACATTAAGCGAAATATTACCCGAGCCACTGACAGTGCAATGGGCTTTTTGGGCTTTCAGATTTTCAGCTTTCAAATCGCCAGAGCCACTGATGGTTAAATCAACAGACTCGGCAGAACCTGCCAAATCGACATCGCCAGAGCCGCTGATGCCTACTGAAAGGTCACCATATTTGAGGTTGTTAAGGTCGAAATCGCCTGAACCACTGATGTTAACCGTTAATTTTTCGCCTGAAAGTGTCCCTTCTGCTTCAACATTGCCACTTCCCGACATGCCGAGATAGTCGAAAGACGGTGCTTCAAGTGTGATTTTCAAAGGTTCGTTGTAGCCAATCGAATAACCTTTTTCAAAGCTAATTTTCAGATTGCCATCCACAACTTCTGTTTTTAGAAGGGAAAGGATGTTTTTTTGCCCTGAAACAGTGACTTTGTAACTGCCAGAGGTTTGTTTCAACGTAATATCGGCACTGATACTTGATTTGAAACCTTTGAAGTTTTTGATGTTGCGATTTTCTGTTACAGAGCTTCCTTCACCACGGACTTTTTCACCGCCGCTCCAATTGTTCCAGTTGCCGTTATCGTTGTCGTTGTTTCTGTGTTTTGATTCCTTTTTGACTTCTTTTTTTTCTTTTATGGTTTCAGTTTGTTGTGCATAAGTGCTTAGATTCATTGCTAAAAATGCCATAGCGAGGCAGATGAACTTTTTCATAATGTTACAATTTTTAATTTTGTTTAAAAAATGATTTTAATGACTGTTACCAACAGACACAGAAAGACAGCTCAAAGTTGCAAAACCCCTACGATTATTTTCGTAGAATTGTAAAGTTTAACAAAATTTATCCCACTCGTGTTTCAATTGGACTCGATTGACAGGAACGACACCCGCAACTTCACAAACTTGACTACCCGCCAGATTCGATAATTGAGCGATGGTATCACTATCCAAACCTAAGGCAAGACATAGCGCCGCGACACTGATGACCGTATCACCTGCGCCACTGACATCAGCGATGTTGCGTGGCTGCGTGGGATAAATTTTAGACCCCTCAGTATTTTTATCATCTAAGAACAAACCTTTACTCGATAGCGTAATCATGGTGTAGCGATTGGCTAATTCGCTGTTTAAAAAAGCGGTCGCTGCTTGTAATGATTCGAGTTCGGGTTTGATGTCAAACGGTATGGCATCACGTATTTCTTTTAAGTTGGGCTTAAAAAGTGTGGCATTTTTATAGCTCAAAAAATTATGGCGTTTAGGGTCAACGGCTGTCGGAATGTTCAGACGGACGGCTTCAGACATGATGTCTTGAATGGTCGTGAGGGACAAAACGCCTTTGTTGTAGTCTTGAAAAATAATGACGTTGATATTTTGTTTTTCTAAAAAATATTTAATTTTTGTTAGAAAAACAAAGCGAAATGCATCATCTAAGTCGTTTGTAATTTCGCTGTCCACCCGCAACATTTGATGCGTTCCTGCCATGATGCGCGTTTTGACGGTTGTTACACGCTTATCGGAAGCGACAATGCCAACAGTTGGCAAGTCGTTTTTTGTCATTAAATTCAAAAAGTCACCCCCCTCAGTATCTGAGCCAATGACGCTGAAAAGATAAGGCGTTGCGCCCATCGCTTTGATGTTTAATGCGACATTGGCTGCGCCGCCAAGACGGTCTTCTGTGTTGCGTAATTCGACGACTGGCACGGGTGCTTCGGGCGAAATGCGGTTGACTTTGCCGTGCCAATAACGGTCTATCATTACATCGCCAATGATGAGGACATTGACTTGTGCGAGTTGGTCAAAAAGGTCTGTTGTATTGTGCATGGCGCAAAATTAATAAAGTAATGGTGAATAGACTTGTTCAACCATTATTTTTTGTCATTCTGAACGTAGTGAAAGAATCTGTATAAATAATTGAAAATGAATGTTTTATACAGATTCTTTCACTACGTTCAGAATGACAAAAAAAGGGGCGTTATTATTTACTCGGTGCTAAATCAGAAATAAAAGCGACAATTTTTTCTGTTGCGCCTTGATTTTTAAGAACATATTGCTTTGCCGCATTTGATGCTGTATCGTAATTTTTCTCTATGAGTAAATCAGTCATAACTTGTTGAAATTGCTCTTTATCAGCTACTGAAAATGCGCCACCTGTTTCGATTAAGCTGATGGCTTCTGCAAATTTTTTGTATTTCAATCCAAAAATTACGGGCAAATCAAAGGCAATGGGTTCGAGGGTGTTGTGAATGCCTGTACCGAATCCGCCGCCGATGTATGCCACACGACCATAACGATAAATTGAGGACAACATACCGACATTGTCAATTATGAGAATTCGGGATTGGGGATTGGGGATTGGGGATTGGTGAATAGGGTTGACATTTTGTGATTTTTCTTTGATTTCAGAATAACGTATGGCTTTTTCGGGCAAGAGTTTTTCTAAACGGTCAATATTTTTAGGTGAAATATCGTGGGGTGCAAATATGAAACGCCAATCTTTAAATTTAGCATCAGAGAAAAGGGAAATGATGATTTCTTCGTCGGGTTGCCAAGTGCTGCCGCCGATGAAAACAGGTGCATCGCCAACGAATTGTTCGATGATGGGGAATTGGTTGGCTTCTTTGGCAATAGCCATGACGCGGTCTATACGTGTATCGCCTGCGCAGGTCACTTGCGTCAAACCCTGTTTTTTGAGCAAAAATACTGAGGGGGTGTCTTGAACGAAAATATACTTAAATGTTTTGAGGACACGTATTAATATAGGTGCGTAAGGATTGAGACCTGAAAACTGTTTTTCTCTGAAAATAGCGGAAACGAGTAGAGTAGGGACTTGACGACGATGCAATTCTGTGAGATAGTGATACCAAAATTCGTATTTGACAAAAATAGCTAAGTCTGGTTTGACTAAATCTAAAAACTGCTGTGCGTTTTTAGCACTGTCTAAAGGCAAATAAAAAACGTGGTCGGCGAATGGGTAGTTTTTCCGAATCTCGTAGCCTGATGGCGAAAAAAAGGTTAAAACGATTGTGTATTGATTATTGTTGATTGTTGATTGACTATTTTTTAAGGCTTCGATGATGGGACGACCTTGTTCAAATTCTCCGAGGGAGGCAACGTGTATCCAGAGTGTTTTGGCTTTTGGGTTTAGGTTTTGGGAAAGGCTATTTTCGATTGTGTTGAAAATATCTTTTCTGCCATTTATCCAGAGTTTGGCTTTTGTGTTTCCGAACAAAGCAGCTATGTGGATGCCGACTTTGTAGAGAGATAGTGAAATGTTGTAGAGAAATATCATTTGAACCTATGGTTTTATAGTAAGTGACGGGGTGACTTGGAGTCACCCCGTCACTTCACATCACTTAATATTCAATTGCATCTGCATTGACGTTTGTGAAAAGAGAAATAGACCAACCGACACGGACACCATATAATATGTCAAGCCGTTTGAGGTCGTCGCGCTGCATGGTGTCGAAATTGTAACCGCGCCGATTGCGAGTGAACCCCTCAGTAAATTCAAATCCTGCGAAAAAATTGGCAGTGCGGTTGCGGCTGACCATTTGGTAGCCTACAAACTGCGTTAAAGCGATGCCTGATGTATAGCGGTCGTAACCTTTGGCATAAGGCACATCAAGATGCGGCACAGAACCTTGTGAATTGTCTTGAATACGGATGCGGTGACTGAGCCAACCCCCACCGAGAGCAAGGCGAAAACCGCCGAAACGATTGCCATTGTCGTGTAGTTTTAAAATTTTGGCAACAGAAGCGCCTGTGTATAGTCCGCGCATACGGAGAACGACATCGGCATAAGTATTGGTTTCGCCGATGATGTTGCCGTCGGTTGTTCGGATTTTCGCCAAAACGTCTTCATACACGGTTTGCCCGAAAAGATACTGAGCATACAAGCTGTATGACCAGCCCGATGGTATGCGGACATATTCGATGCCACCGCCTACGCCGAGATTGTTGCCATATCGTTTGGCAATATCTGCCGCAGGAGTCTGGGCACCAAAGGATGCATTCATATTAAAGGTGTTAAAGTTTTTGGGTAGGTTGCGTTGTTGCGCTATTGAAGGTAAGGAGAGCGCTAAAACGAAAAAAGGTATTAAAATTTTCATGTCTTGATGCTTGTTTGTGCTCAATTTTATATTTTTGCAAAAGTATTGACTCTGGGCATAAAAACGTGAAAATTGTGAAATAGAAGTAATTTGAGATAAAGAATAGTGGACAAAGCCACTTAAAAAAACGTTTTTTTTCGAAAAATATATTTTCTTTTTTCGATTTTATACCGTTAGAGGACTTAATACCTTGATTTTATACCTTAAAAAGGGTATTTTGTACCTTCTATTTGCTTTTTGTTAAAATATATTTAAAAAGGCATTGCGTTTATTCAATTAGGTTTATATCTTTGTCCTATCAAATCCGAAAGGAGAACGATTCTTATAAGCTATTTTTTTATGAAAATAATTAAACCAAAACCGTATAATAGAACGCATGATAAAAACTTGACATTAACAAACAAACAGAATTAACCAAACGAGCAGTCCCGTGAACATGAAGCATATCAAATAAAGCTTCTTCCCTTAAACCGACATATATTTTTTCTTTTCTTTTGGACTCTCTCAATTGGCTTTACAGCAATTCCGTATTTTTCTACATGCCATTCGGCAAAGGTTATTGACGATGAATACATCGGCATTGTTACAATGTTATTGTATTCAAAAACTACATGCAACGCCGTGTTGTTGGGCTATCTATGTCTGCACGCAGTTGAGTAGGTCAAGAATTTCATCTCTTTATGTTTCCTGATTAGTTGAATTATGGGTTTTACTGCCCCCTCAGTATTAAAGTATGTTTTTAGTTTGAATAGTGTTTTAATGATTCTATAAAATTTGATTCTGTAAGATTATCTAGAGCCTTACACAATCAATAGGCAATGAGCAAAAGGCTTTTTGCAATAGACAAAAAAATAAACGATTATTCAAATAAACAATGAGTTAGGTAAGGATAAAATAGCAGATTAAAAGGAACGCTCACGCAAAACCTTCAAAATCAAGAAAAATCCAGTAAGCCTGATTCCAATAAAAAGTTCTTTGTCATCATTACATATATGTTATACGCTTTTTAACGATTTAAGTTATGCCGGAGGGTTGCCCAAATAACTTAATGATTTAAAAACGGATAACAATAACTAAGAATTATAAAGAAAATCTTATACATATTTTACTTACGCGCTTTTAAACCTTTATTTCTTAATTAATCAATTCTAAATTTTTTCTCATGAAGAAAATGAATTTTTACTCAATTTGTTGTAAGTCATTATTCGCTGTGGTGATGATGCTTATGACTATCAATGCGCGAGCACAATCTTGCGTTGGGGGGTCTCCGACTTCACCAGGTGCAAATATTGGTATCGTTACTTGTACAGCCGCTGGACCGGCTATTCAAATCAATGATGTTTACTTAAACGGACCAGCCGCTCCAGCTCCTACTGGTGTAAATCTTTACTCTCTGGGTGGTGCAACAATTGCCAATACTGGTACTGGTGTTGCTGCTTTCATTGGTAAAGTTATCAAAGCAGAAGTTGTTAGTGGTACAACAGTCCTTTGCTGGGGTTACATTTTGCTTGAAGACAAAACAGCACCAGTTATCACTTGCCCGCCTAACATCACTTTAGATTGTACGCAAGTGGGTAGCGTTAATAATCTTGACGTTACAGGTGAGTTCAACGGTGCACAAAACAGACAAGGAGCTACTGGACCTACTGGTACTGTCGTTGAATGTTCTAAGTACACACAGTCTTACACAGATAATGTGACTATTAACGTTGATTGCCCTGCTGATAATGGCAATGTAATCCGTTCAATCACACGTACATGGACTGTAAAAGACGTATGGGGTAATACTTCTGCGACTTGTGCACAAACTATCACAGTAATACGTGATCCACGTATTTCATCGTTTTTCGATGCTATTGATATTGCTGGTTCATGTACAGTAACAGATTTTTCTCCTGCGGCTTTAACTGCAGCGGGTTTACCTGGATGGCCTTTTTATGATGCGAACTTCAACTTTATTAAAGATGCAAATGAGCCGTTCATCATCATTGGTGCATCACCAATCTGTAATGTACAAAACACAGGTTATACTGACCAAGTTTTACCGCTTTGTAATGGTGGTCGTAAGATTATCCGTACGTGGACAATCGTAGATATGTGCCAATCTGGTCCTGCTATGATTATTCCTGTTGTTCAAATCTTGACGTTCACAGATACGACACCTCCTTTAGTTTCTACAACTTATTCTAACTACGATCAAGTAAAGGGTTCTTATTGCTTCAATATGTATCAAAATGGTACAAATATGGCAATGACGCAAAATACAGTAACGACGAAATTGTTGGTTCCTGTAACAGCGGCAGCAAGTTCTTCTGTTATTCAATTACTCCCATTGGCTGATGCCAATACTTGTAATATGGCTACAGTAAACTTCACAATGGTAGCTTCTGACCCAACTTGTGGTAACAACAGCGTTACTTTCTCAAGCTCAGATAGCCGCGTTCGTTTCAACGGTGGTTCTTCAAACGCAGCAGTTGTTGTTGCGGGTGGTTCTACAGTGAATGTTTCTGCGACAATTATGAGAAGCCAAGGTACTACTTTCTCTATCACTGTAACTGATGGTTGCGGTAATCAAACAACACAAGCGTTTAACGTTAACATCATTGATAACGTAACGCCACAAACTGTTTGTATCGAAAGAACACGTGCTACTTTAGGTTCTGACGGTAAAGTTCGTATTTTCGCTTCTACATTCAACAATGGTTCTTCTGACAACTGCGGTATCGAGCGTATTCAAGTACGTCGTGCAACAAGAGGCGCTTCTAACACTTGCGGTGCAGGTTTAGTGAATAGCGATGCTTGTTTCTATGACTATGTTGACTTTGACTGTTCTGATGTTGCTCGTACAGACGTTATGGTTATTGTACGTGCAGTAGATGCTGCTGGTAACTTCAGTGATTGTATGGTTCTTGTTAATGTTGATGACAAAACAGGTCCTATCTGTATGAGTCCAGACAACATTACAGCATTGTGTACTGATCCTGCTTTAAGCAGCTACAAATCATTGTTTACACGTCCTGCAGCATTTGACAACTGCGGTGTTACATTGAAAGACTCTACTATCTCAACGCTTGCATTGAATTGTGGTTTAGGTATTTCTACTGCAGTTTGGACATTCCAAGACTGCGCAGGTACTACTACTACATGTAGCCAAACATTGACTGTCAGTACAGTTGAAGGTTTCCGTGTAAAACGTATTTGTGATTCAGTAAGTACATGTTCTGCTACATCTAATGGTCTTGCCATTGGTTCTGCAGCTTATGATCTTTGGTTGAAAAACAAAGTCATTGCTGAGATTTCATTGTTAAACGGTATAGGTACAGAACAAGCTGGCTGCGTTGTCGGTTCAAATAAGGTTGTAGGTGGTACTATTCCTCAATCTTGTACTCCTACCAACGGTATAGTTGCTGCAAACCAAAAAACTTGTAGCGCACCAGTTGTTGAAATCGAAAAATGGCAATACAGCAGTTCACAATACTGCCAAATTTTCCGCTACCGTAT
>JAYSQG010000578.1:0-4448 GCA_043721685.1 Saprospiraceae bacterium
TTTACCGACACGAATTTCACAAATTACACGAATTGTAGGTTTTATTATTAAAAATTAATTCGTGTAATCTGTGAAATTCGTGTCGCCTAAGTTATTACAAAAACAAAATAAAACAATGTTCAATTTTGAATTTAAAAATCCGACTAAAATCATTTTTGGTAAAGGACAAATTGCAAGAATCGCTAAAGAGATACCCCCTCAGTCAAATATCCTCCTATTATATGGTGGCGGCAGTATCAAGCAAAATGGCATCTATGAACAGGTCAAAACAGCGTTAAAAGATTTTAAGGTCATAGAATTTGGTGGCATTCCTGCCAATCCTGAATATGCCGTTTTGATGGACGCTTTGAAGGTCATTAAAACACAAAATATCACCTATTTGCTTGCTGTGGGTGGTGGTTCGGTCATTGATGGCACAAAGTTTTTGTCATCTGCGGCATTATATGAAGGCGACAATCCGTGGGATATTTTGAAAAAAAATATACGGACTGAAAAAGGCATGCCTTTCGGAACGGTTCTCACATTGCCCGCAACGGGTTCTGAAATGAATTCTGGGTCGGTCATTACACGGGCGGAAACGCAAGAGAAATTGGCTATGGGTGGACCCGGTTTGTTCCCTCAATTTTCGATTTTAGACCCCGAAGTTGTTAAATCTATTCCACAACGGCAATTGGCAAATGGTATTACTGATGCTTTTACCCACGTTTTGGAGCAATATATGACGTACCCGATTGGCGCAATTTTGCAAGACCGTTTTTCAGAAAGCATCATGCAATCATTGATAGAGGTTGCGCCACGTATTATGAAAGACCCTTCGGACTATACGGCTGCAGCAAATTTCATGTGGAGTTGCACGATGGCACTCAACGGCTTGATTCAAAAAGGTGTGCCTAACGATTGGGCGGTTCACGCAATGGGGCATGAATTGACGGCTATGTACGGTATTGACCACGCCAGAACCTTGAGTATCATCGCACCGAGCCACTATAAGTACAATTTCGAAGCAAAAAAAGAGAAATTGGCACAATATGCTGAACGCATTTGGGGTATTACTGAGGGGGACGTTGACGAAAAGGCACAAGCCGCTATTGAAAAAACCGAAGCCTTTTTTCATTCACTTAATATTCAAACAAAACTGTCTGAATATACTGCAGACTTTGAAGGAACGGCTGAAAAAATCGCTCAACGTTTCACGGAACGTGGTTGGTTGGGCTTAGGCGAGCATAAAAATTTGAAGCCTGCCGATGTCGAAAAGATTGTCGCCATGAGTTATTAGTTTTTGGTGTTTAGTTTTTAGTGTTTGGAAATGGTAGATTTTAAATATTTACCGAAATACTAAAAACTAAACACACACATATATACAGCAAAGTTTTTTTAAACCAAAAGTGAAAAATATTATCTCAATTGGTTTTAAAAATGTAACTTTGCGGGCGTTTTTCGATAGTATTTTATATAACTCATTGAAAAACAATTAGTTTTCTATTTTTTTAACAAAAGTTCAATAATTTCTACATGCCTACTATTAACCAGCTTGTACGTAAAGGCAGAGAGGTCATCGTCGAAAAAAGTAAAACACGCGCACTTAAAGCATGTCCACAACGTCGTGGTGTGTGTACACGTGTTTACACGACAACGCCTAAGAAGCCGAACTCGGCACTCCGCAAGGTTGCAAAAGTTCGTTTAACAACGCAAATGGAAGTAATTTGCTACATCCCAGGTGAGGGTCACAACTTGCAAGAACACTCAATCGTACTTGTACGTGGTGGTCGTGTAAAAGACTTACCGGGTGTTCGTTACACCATTGTTCGTGGCGCACTCGACACTCAAGGCGTTAAAAACCGTAAAAAGAGCCGCTCTAAATACGGTGCGAAACGTCCTAAGCCAGGCGCAGCAGCTGCTGCACCAGCAAAAGGTAAAAAGTAATAATGTTTATTGATTAATGCTTATTGTTTAATAGACAATAAGCAATCAACAATAAGCAATATTAAAAGCCTTTACGTCAAACAAAAGCTGAACACTTTGGAGAAGTGGCTGCAAAAAGCTGGGCAGCCAGCGAGGGTTTAAGGAAAGTCCCCCCTCAGTATCCATCGGTTCCAAAATTTCCTAACTTATTGGTCTTACTTGTTTTATAAATAATTAAAAACAAAGGACTGATTAATTTTTTTAAAAGAAATGAGAAAAAGGAAGCCGAAGATTCGGGTGATAGCACCCGACCCACGCTACAATGATCCCACTGTGACGCAATTCGTCAACAATATGATGTGGGAAGGCAAGAAAACGGTCTCTTTCACTATTTTCTATGATGCATTAGACATCATCAAAGAAAAAACAGGTGAAAGTGAGTACAACATCTTCAAAAAAGCATTGCAAAATGCGATGCCACAAGTGGAAGTTCGTAGCCGTCGTATTGGTGGTGCAACGTTCCAAATTCCAACAGAAATTCGTCCAAAGCGTAAAGTTTCGATTGGTATGAAGTGGCTAATCCGTTTCGCCCGTAACCGTAGTGGTAAAGGCATGGCGGACAAACTCGCTAACGAGTTATTGGCAGCCAGCAAAAATGAAGGTGCATCTATCAAACGGAAAGAAGAAGTTCACCGTATGGCAGAAGCAAACCGCGCATTTGCTCACTTCCGCGCTTAATCAAAACACCGTTTTTGATAGCTTTTATAAAAAAAATCCTCCGCGAACTGTGTTCGTGGGGGATTTTTCTTTTTTAAATTAGTTATCGCAAATGAGATTCTAATAATTTCTTCAACAACGTATTCTCTCCTTGTAATTGTCCTACCAATTTTTCATAAAGTTATATGATTCCTTTACTTGATTGTACGATATAGCCATTGCTGCTTTGATCTTTATTGTCTGTAATGCTAAATGACATGTTGTGTCCTTCAAAACCGACTAAATGAGGTACATCTGTTTCTAAAATTTCAGCAATGCGTACAAGAGTAGAATAGGTTGGGTCTGTTTCACCACGTTCAATTTTACTGAAGGCATTTTGAGAAATGCCCAATTTTTCAGCTAAGTAGTCTTGGGTCAAGTCGTGGTCAACACGAATTTTTCGTATTTTTGTTCCAATTGTCATTGTTATGTAATTTGAAGTTTTAAAAAGAATTATTTTGGTTTTGAATTAGTATGTTAGGGTTTTAAAATACAACTTAAAGTGTGATAATTTATCATGCTTTAAGCTATGATTTATAGCGGCTAAAATAAGTTATTTTGTTTGAATACCATGAGTTTTGTGAGAAATAAATTTTATTTTTCACTTTTAAAAATTCATAAACAATGAAAAAAGTAACCTTATTTTTTGCCTTTGCGTTAATCGCTTTATTTTTTGCTTGTCAAAAAGATATTTCCGAGGTTGTCAAAACACCTGTCAGTAAACAAAATTTTATGAATGTCAACAAAGCAAAAGAATGGTTCGATGAAACTGAACCCAAAACGGTTTGGACAAAAACCGAAAAACAAGAACATTACGTGCCACAATGGGATTTAGCCCTTCAATTGAACGGTGCAGTTGAGGTGCCTGTTTTGTTAGAGGATAAAATTATCAGACCCACTATCAATGTAGATAATCCAAAACTACATGGTGTTACTCGATTGTTAATTGCCAGTTTAGATGGTCACACGATTGATGCAGCCATTATCAAATACTTTCCTTCAGAAAAGTTTGTTGGCAATATTGAAGAAATCAACCGCGACAATTTTAGAGAAAAGAAATTTGATGGTATGATAAAATTAGAAAATTTTGATTTTACTGACCAAAAGGTTGTATTGATTGAAAATGGCGAATTGAAGTATTTCATGGGTAAAAATCTTAAACATGATCCTAACAAGGAGGATTATACGGTTTGTTTTCCTGCTCAGACTTGCCAATCAGTGAGCGTACCTTCTGCAGGATATTATGGTCCAACAACATGTTCTTTTGATGGTAGTTATTATTGTATTACAGTACCCACAGACTATAATAACAATAGCAATACGAATACTTCAGGTACTTCAAGTACTGCTACTGGTATAAATAATTCTGGTGCGGGTATTTTGGGTGGAGGAACTATTACTGCTTACAAAAAACTTTGTGATGAGTCATTGGTCGAATTAAGGGCATTTCCACCAACCACAAATGAACCATATGAAACACAAAAAACAGGATTGGTAAATGTCAATATCGAGTTTACGAGACCATTAACACTTGATGTTTATCCAGTTAACTTTGACTATCTAATTTTTGTAATTAATCATAACGCTGATCCTATTGCTGATGCGTATACAAAAATAGCAACTGCTTTTAACCAAGCAATAACGAATACTCAAAGAGATATTCAGCTATCCTATACTCCACCCGGTTCTTCAATTATATATGATGGACAAAGTGCTGGCAAAAGGTTTCTATCATATCTTTCTATCGAATTAACTGGTAATTTAGGATGTTTAGCAGAGGCAAAAGCTCA
>JAYSQG010000579.1:0-6171 GCA_043721685.1 Saprospiraceae bacterium
GAAAATCAAGCATATTAATTAAATCAGGTGCAATCTTAGTTTTATGATATTCAACAGCTTTAATTTTAGTTTTACTACTTCGTATTATTTGTTCCTCAAAATATTCCCTAAATATCGTTTTTATCTTTTCAGATGGTTTTGAAATTTCGATTGGATGAACCCTTAAAAAATGATGTTCACTCACTTTCTTTTCCAATTTCCTTCGATAACCTTTGTTATCTGCATAGACTTCAATGACATCTGGCTGCGAAAGAATCCATGCTTCCATTTCTTGAACCATGAAAAAAACTTCATTTTGAAAATGTGCAAGATTTTCTTCCATTCCGTCAAGGCTTTCATTAAGCATTTTAGGTTTGGTTTCAATTTTGCCATCTAAATCAATCAACAAACAGTAACTTTTATCTCCTTTTTGTTTATGTCTTATATAAGTCTTTGCTGCCGCTTTCCATCCTGTTGCTGGTTCTATTGACAATGAGATTCGTTCATTTTCAATTGATTGAGAAAATAGTTTGTGAAAAGCTCTACGAAATTCGGTACTTCTATCAACTGTATTGACATCATCACTATCGAATGTAGCAACTCCTTCAACAAAAATGTGAACCGCTACCATCTTTTGCCTCCTAACAATCCTTTTAACCAAAGTTGTCCTACTGAAAAGTTTTTATCTACCCACTCTTCAAAATCTTCTTCGTTTTTGGTTTCGACAAAAGTTTGATTATTATCATCTTTTTCAAAAATCAGTAAATCCTTTAAATCAAAATTATTAAGTAAAAGAGGTGAATGAGTAGCAATAATAACTTGGCTATTTTTTGCACTATTTTTCATCCATTCAGACAAAGAAGAAATCATATCAGGATGTAAACCTGTTTCTGGTTCATCTAATAGAATCATTTTCCCCCTTTCTGGATTAAAGAAGATTGCTAAAAGAATTAGAAATCTCAATGTACCATCAGAGATATGTGAAATACTAACAGATTTTGAAAGTTTTTTCTCTCTCAAAACTAAGAAAATTTTATTAGCAAAAAAATCGAAACCTATATCTTTAAAATATGGATTTATGTCTTTAATACTTTTCTCTATTTTTTCGTAGTCTAAGGCATACTTATTTTTAAGCTGTTGCAAAATGATGGTTAAATTTTCACCATTTGACACTAATTTTGTTTCAATATTCCAATCTCGTGGTTGTCTAATCTTACTTTTCAGTGTCGTATCAAAATAATCATAAACCGCAATACTTTCAATAGCCTTCTTTAAAGTAAAATGTGGATAATATCTATCAGGATCCGAAATTTGGCGAAGAACTAATTCATTTTCGCCAAATGAAATACCTACACCTCTTGATGGATAATGAATAAGTTTGGGTTTATTGTTGTTGTCTCTAGTCGAAATCCAACCTTTTCCATTAGACAACTCCATGTACTTAAAGTCGGCATTTTTGGAATTTATATTTGGAGAATATAGTTTTTCGCTTAAAAAATAATTCGTATTGCCAACTTGATTTATTTTAATTTCATAAATTGGATTTCCTTCAAAAATATAACCCTTGTTTGATGTAATCTCATTCACTTTATTGGCATCGAATTCAAATGAAAGTTTAATAAAATTAGTTTCAGAACTAAAATTTGCAACACTTGAAAACCCACCCCAATCTTCTAAAAACGTTTTTTTAAAGCCTTCACCTGCAATGCCTTCAAAAAGTAACTTAATCGCTTTTAATAAATTCGACTTACCGCTTCCATTAATACCAACAAGAATATTTACACCCGAGTTTAGCTCTATAGTTGTTTCACTACCAAAGCTGAAAAAATTTTCAAGTGTAATCTTAGTTATCATTATTAATATTTTAATATTTTTGAATAAAATTTAAGCAACCAAAGCTTCACCATTCAACCTAAAATAATGCTTCACATCCTCCGTTGGATTCCGAATAAACTCCTCAAACTCCGACCTAAAATGCCGAATTGCCGCTGCAACGGGCCATGCCGCCGCTTCGCCCAACGGACAAATCGTTTTGCCTTCAATTTTTGATTGAATATCCCATAACAAATCAATGTCTTGCACTGTACCTTGACCCCTCAGTATTTTGCGAAGAATTTTCTCCATCCAACCTGTTCCTTCACGGCAAGGTGAACATTGACCACAACTTTCGTGGTGATAAAAACGCGTAAATGTAAAGAGATTTTTGACAATACTCGTTGATTCGTCCATAACGATAAAACCGCCTGAACCCAACATCGTGCCTGTCAAAAAACCACCATCGCCGAGACTTTCGTAAGTCATCAAACGCGGTTCGCCTTTGGCAGTCGTCAAAATCAAGTCAGCAGGTAAAATCGGCACTGACGAACCGCCCGCCACAACGGCTTTCAGTTTGCGTCCGCCTTTGATACCGCCACAATATTCATCGCTGTATATAAATTCCTCAACGGGAACACCCAATTCTATCTCATAAACACCTGGCTTATTGATGTGTCCACTTGCCGAAATCAACTTCGTACCTGTCGAGCGACCAATGCCGATTTTGGCATATTCATCACCACCTATAAGGATGATAGGCACAATTGCCGCAATCGTTTCCACATTATTCACCACCGTCGGACAGCCATACAATCCTGCAATCGCTGGAAACGGCGGTTTAATACGTGGATTACCCCGTTTGCCTTCAAGCGATTCCAACAAAGCCGTTTCTTCGCCGCAGATATACGCCCCCGCACCGATTTGCATATAACAATCGTGGTCAAAACCAGTACCTAATATATTTTTACCTAACCAACCCGCAGCATAAGCCTCTTTCAAGGCACGCTCCATGATTTTATAGACATAAGCATATTCGCCACGTATATATATGTAGGACTTTTTCGCTCCCAAAGCAAAAGACGAGGCAATCATACCTTCAATGAGCAAATGAGGAATTTTCTCCATCAAATAACGGTCTTTGAAAGTACCTGGCTCCGACTCATCGGCATTGCACACAAGGTAACGTGGCACACCTTCTGGCTTTGCCAAAAATGACCATTTCAAACCCGTCGGGAAACCCGCACCACCCCGTCCACGCAGACCTGATTTTTTAACTTCATCTACAATTTGTGCATCGGTCATTTCTTTCAAAGCCTTTTCAACAGCTTTGTAACCGCCTTCACGACGATAGACTTCGTAGCTTTGTATGCCTGCTACATTTACTTTATCTAAAAGGAGCTTTCTGCCCATATCTGTAACTATTTGTTTTTCAAATATTTAAGTCCAATAAATCCAATCGTTATCAATGAAATTACGGCAACGATTGTTAAAGTATTGGGTTGTTTATCGTAAATAAAAAATTCAACAAAACAAAACCAAGTATGATAATACCCAATAAAAGATTTCCACGATATATATCTTTCTTATTCAAGATATTGAATTTTTAATACCCCCTCAGTATTTGTCGCTTTTATCACAATCATTGAACATTGATTGTTCAAAAGGATAAGGTGATTCAACATACTTTCCATTTGTAAATAGAAGCGTACGGTATGAATCATACTCATCAAGGACAAAATATTTTCTCTGTTTTCTATTAACCCTAAAAGTTATTTTCTCAACATTGGGCATTTTCCCAAAAATCACGCACGTCACAGTAATTGTAAAAACTCTATCCTTTTTTGTCGGTTCAATTTTGCCATAAACTCTAATAGTATTTGGAGTCAATAAAGGGCTTTTCTTTTTTAAAAGAATCGAATCGTTGTTAAAAGACAAGCGAAATTTGGTCATTTCCTTAGTTTCAAACTCAAATACTTTTTCTTCATCATACATCCTTAATTCAGTAACCCAAAAAAAATGACTTACTGTATAAGTAACATTTTTGTGATTACACAAAATTTCTTTTAGTCTATACCTTTTCAACTCATTAGATTGTTTAAAAACAACGACTAATGAAATTAAACCCATCGAAGATGAATCAACAGTATCAGGAAAGTCATTTATTGCCACACAATCATTTCCATCATTTGACACAAAAACACTCCACATCATTAACCATTCTCCATACCCTTTATCAAAACGATAAAGTTCAGTTTTTGTCAACGAGTCAATTACACGCCAATAACAATTATTCATTTCCCATTTTATCGAATCGAGATACTTATAATTACAAATCTTATCTTCATTTGCCATCAATTGTAAAACAAATCTGTTATTTTGGCTATGATGCTCAAAAGTCATTCGTGGTTGGTCAGCTTTCGCTAACAAAGGCTGAAAAAATACTATGACAAAAAACAATGTTCGCATTATTTTCACAATTTAATACCCATCAATATTTTATTGAATTCAAGGAAAAATATCATAAATGTCCTTCCTCAATGCAATTCTTGCAAACTTCACGGTATCTTTTTCTATCAAAACACCAATCCGATAATCACCTACTCTAATCCGAAAAGCCGTTTTAAAACCTTTCATTTTCTTAATATTTTGAATTTCAGTCGGTTTTTGAACAGCCATAACATATAAGATGACTTCTTCAATTCGAGCAAGTACATCTACATCATGAATTTTATCTAAGTCTTTATCAAACTTAGCAGCAGTTATGACTTTCATGTTTTTTGTTGACGTTTTCTCAATTTAGCTAAAACATCTTCAACTGGAACTGTCTCATTCCAATCCACTTCATCCATCAACATTAAAAGTCCCAAATCCTCCCGTTCTTCATCAGAAAGATTCAATGTTTTCATGCGTATATTCATTTTTTGAAACAACGCTGAAATTAAATTAAATTCTGCCAAATCTTTTGGCTCAATTAATATAGGTTGCATTTTTCAATTTTTTTATGAATTATGACCCCTCAGTATTATCTACAAATACCCACTATGATTAGTAGCATAATCCTTCTTAAAATCCTCCAACAAAACATCCACTTTTTCCAAAGTCAAAAACTCATGGAATTTATCACCTACTTGCAACATCGGAGCATAGCCACATGCGCCCAAACACTCCACTGTTTTCAAAGTAAATTGACCATCGGGTGTTGTTTGACCGACTTTGATGCCCAATTTTGCTTCAATATGACGTACCACATCTTCTGCACCCATCAACCAACAACTTGATGTTTGACAGACTTCAATCAAGCAACGTCCAACAGGTTTTAAGTTAAACATCGAATAAAAAGAGGCGACTTCAAAGGCTTCAATTGCTTGAATTTTCAATAAAGAAGCGACATATTCCATGGCTTCCGCGCTTAACCAACCGTCAAATTCGACTTGTGCTATGTGCAAAAGTGGAATTAAAGCCGATTTCTGCTTGCCTTCAGGATAGCGGCTGATAATTTCTTGCGCGCGCGCCAATGTCGCATCTGAAAACTGATATGTTTGAACTGCAGTCATAACTTTTCTAAATATGAATTATGAAATATGAAGTATGAAATTGTAATAATGAAGTATGGATAACTATCTCATATTTCATCATTCATACTTCATCTTTACTCATGTATTTTTTATAATCTTCAAAACTTTGTAAAACAATCTTTATCGCTGTTTCTCTGTCTAAAAACTCTTCGACGACGACTGTTTTGTTTTCTAATTTTTTATAGTCTTCAAAGAAATTGCGCATTTCTTTTAAAAAGTGTTCGGGCAATTCCGAAATATCGTTGATGTGCGAAACGCTGATATCGTCGGCTGCGACAGCGATAATTTTATCGTCTGCTTCGCCTTGGTCAATCATACGCATAACGCCAATGACTTTTGCATTGACTTCACATAATGAACGAATTTCAATTTGTGAAATAACCAAAATATCCAATGGGTCATGGTCATCACAATAACTAAGCGGGATAAAACCATAGTTTTCAGGATAATACATAGCAGAATAAATAACCCTATCTAAACGCAAACGTCCTGTTTCCTTATTCAATTCGTATTTGGCACGCGTGCCTTTTGGAATCTCAATGATGGCTGTGACCACATTTGGCGCATCGTCACCAACAGGTGTATGATGCCACGGATTGAAATGTACTACTGTTTTATCGTTCATTATTTTTGAGTTTTAGTTTTAAATTGTACCCCTTCCGAAGGAATCCTTTTGATCAGTATTTTGAGTATTTTCCTACGTATCGGATACTTTAAAAGCTGTCCATACATCACAAGTTTCGACCCGATTATTAATATGTTTTTAAAAATTGTATTCTATATTGAATATCAACTATTTACA
>JAYSQG010000580.1:0-19815 GCA_043721685.1 Saprospiraceae bacterium
TGATTTGCGCTTAACAGAGACTGTAGCACCGACAAAAGTCGTAACAAGAGCATCTGAGGGAGACATGTACAAAGCCATTCTCGCAGACCTCGAAGCCGCATTGCCTGATTTGGAAGCAAAAGGAAAATCTTCTGATTATGGTCGTGCGACAAAACCTGCTTGTGAGCATTTGTTGGCAAGGGTTTATTTGACAAAAGGTAATTCTGCTTCAAAAGCAGGAGATGATGTCAGCAAAGCCGCTACTTATGCGTCAAATGTCGTCAACACAACCGCTTATGGTTTTTCACTTTTACCTGATTTTGCGAGTGTATTTGACGAAAACAATCAAATTAATAATGAAATTGTTTTTGCCGTACAATATACTACTGACCCTTTGACAAACGGCGTGGGCAATGAACTGCATCTATTTTTTGGAATGCAATATGATGTTCAAGCAGGTATGGTGCGTGATGTTTTCTACGGTCGTCCATTTAAGCGTTTACGTCCAACAGCTTATTGTTTGAATACCGTATTTGGCGAGCGCGTGAACGACTCACGTTACAAAAAAACATTTAGAGATACATGGTTGTGTAATGCACCAGGGACTTTCACAAATGTTTTTGATAATTCAAAAACAGGTTCTCTAACTTTCAAAACAGGAGATACAACGATGTGGATTCCAGGTTTTGAAATGCCTGCGGCAGAGCGTGCAACAAAAAAATACCAAGTATTGGTGCCAAGCCGTTATGACGAAGCCTTGTTCCCAACTATGCAGAAGTTTTTTGATACAAAACGTCCAGATAGAACCTATACAAATGGTAGCCGTGACTATTTCGTCTTCCGTTTAGCGGATACGAAATTGCTCTTAGCAGAAGCCAATTTGATATTAGGTAAAAGGGTCGAAGCCTTAAAGGAAGTCAATGATATTCGTTCACGGGCAGCATGGCCAGGTAAACAAGCCGCCATGTTAATCACTGACGCTCAATTGTCTATGGATTTTATCATGGAAGAACGCGCTCGTGAATTGGCAGGCGAGGAAATCCGTTGGTTGGACTTGAAACGTTGGGGCAAATTGGTGGAACGTGTAAAATTATACAATCCACAAGCAGCGGCTAACGTGAAAGACATTCACAATGTACGCCCAATTCCACAAGCACAAATTGACCGTTCAGAAGGTGGTGGCACTGCTTTCCCACAGAATCCTGGTTATTAATCTTAAATTGACGGGGTGATTTCAAAACCACCCCGTCAATAATTATATTTACCTCCCCTCAGTAAAAAAAGCCGTGCTACTCTTATGGTGCGGCTTTTTTCTTTTCAGGATTAAAACATACCTTTCTCATCAGTATAAACCAGTTTTAATTCATTAAATTTAAAGGAGAAACAGATGGATAGAAATGATAAATTCAAAAAACGATTAGAGAACAAACTCAATCAACCCAACAAGAAGGCGGCAATGTTGCCAAAAGGGGATTTTGATGCCTCTCCTTATGTGGATATGATAATCGACAAAATGACAGAAGAAGATGGGTAGGAGATGACTGATTTTATGACTGGACTTCTTACTAACCCTCGCTTTGACTTTATTTTTGCAAAATCAAGTGTTTTGAGTACAAATCAAAAGACAAAAGTGGTATTTGTCTTTACGCACCGACTATTAGCACTTCAAGATTTTGACCCTACTCCTTTTTCAAAGGAATTGGCGGGTATGTGGGGTTCACCTGAGTTTGAGCAATTTTGGGTTACGGGTAAAGACGGTGCAAAAACACTCAATTTTGACCTTTATTTTGAGAAATATAATTTCACAAGGGAACAAAAGGCAATGATTATTGAGGATTTTCATGACATTCAAAAATTATTATCCAAACGCAACAGAGTAGCCATAATCATTCCTTTTTTTTATCGCTTTGCTCATTGTTGTAGTGCCACCTTTTTACATACCAAATTTTTTACAACGTTTGGGATGGATATCACCCGATGCGGGTTGGGTTATAAAAATCACCATTGGATTAGTGAGTGCTGTTGTGTTATTTTATTTAGCAAAAATTATCTTCACTACATTAGTTGATTATTTATTAAAAAAACAATCTTGATATGAAACCTTTCACTTTTTTACTTTTACTCTCAACAATGATGCTTGCTTGTCAACAGCCTGGCGCAAATACAAATACTGAGGGGGGGCAAAAACAACTGCGCCACGTTGTCATGTTTAAATTCAAAGACAGCACAAGCACCGCCGATATTCAAAAAGTCGAAGCCGCATTTCGCGCTTTGCCTTCAAAAATTAAGGAAATCAAATCCTTTGAATGGGGCATGAACAACAGCCCTGAAAACCTAAACAACGGATTTACGCATTGTTTTTTCCTCACATTTACATCAGAAGCTGACCGAGCGGTTTATTTGCCGCACCCTGACCACAAGGCTTTTGGAGCTGTTTTGATACCGTATTTGGATAAAGTTATGGTACTTGATTATTGGGCAGAGAAATAATCTTAAAACAGTATGAATCAAAATAAATGACAACTATGTTTTTAAAAAAACTACTCATACTCCTCCTTTTTTGTCCGATTTTACTGAGTTCGCAGACCCCGACCCCTCGTGGGGGGCAAACTTACAACACTGCAAAACCGTGGGCATATTGGTGGTGGCTCGGCAGTGCCGTTGATGAACGCGGCATCACAAAGAATTTGGAAGACTTTGCAGGTGCAGGTTTTGGCGGTATGCACGTCATTCCCATTTATGGTACAAAAGGCGAAGAAGCCAAGTTTTTACCTTTTTTGACTCCAAAATGGGTTGAAATGCTTGAATATACCGTCAAAGAAGCCAATCGTTTAGGTCTCGGTATTGATATGACGGTCGGTACAGGCTGGCCCTTTGGCGGCAGTCAAGTCACTGAAACCGATGCGGCGAAGTCATTTAAGATTAAAAAAGACGATAATGGCAAATACGTTTTAGAGGTTGTTCCGACAAAACAAAAGGTCAAACGGGCTGCCCCAGGTGCAGAAGGTTGGGTCGTTGACCATTTCAGTACCCCTGCCCTATTGCATTATTATGAGCCGTTTGACTCTGTTTTCTCTAAAAAAAACATTGGGGTTCGAGCGTTTTACAATGATTCTTATGAGGTATATGGTGCCAATTGGACACCCGATTTTTTTGAAAAATTCAAACTACTGAGGGGGTATGATTTGGCGGAAAACCTCGACGTTTTAGCCAAAGACACAGCCACTACAGACCGTGAAAAAAGGATTTGGTCAGACTATGCCGAAACGCTTTCCGACTTACTTTACAACGGTTTTACTAAGGAATTTAACCATTTTGCTAAGAAATATGGTAAAATGACCCGTAACGAGTCCCATGGATCTCCTGCCAATATACTCGATTTATATGCCTTGAATGACTCGCCCGAATCGGAGTTTTTTGGCAGCAAAAATTACAATATTCCACTCTATCGCCAAGATCCCGATTATGAAGAGAAACGTTTTGGCGTGCCGGGCGACATGGTTTTGAAACTCGCTTCGTCGGCGGCAAATGTGGCGGGCAAGCGATTTACAAGTTCAGAAACAGCGACTTGGCTCGGCAATCATTTCAAAGTGTCGTTGTCGCAAATTAAACCGATTATTGATGAATCGTTTTTGGGCGGCATTAATCATATTTTCTATCATGGCGTACCGTATTCGCCGCCCGATGCACCGTTTCCGGGTTGGTTGTTCTACGCTTCGACAAATTTCAATCAACAAAGCCATTTTTGGAATACTTTACCACAACTCAACGGCTACATTGAACGCTCTCAAAAGCTTTTACAAAACACCAAACCCGACAATGACATCTTAGTATATTTCCCAATCTATGACTTGTGGCACACCGCAGGACGAAGTGGCAAAACGCATACGCTTGATATTCACACGATTATCAAACAAGGTATGTTCAATACACCTTTGGGTCGTTTGGTCAATCAAATGAAAAACGATGGTTATGCCTACGATTTTGTTTCAGATAGACAACTCATTGCTTCAAAAGCCATTGGAAATCAATTGATTACTGAGGGGGGGCAAAAATACCGCACTGTCGTTGTGCCACCGATTGAGTATATACCATTGGCAACTTTAAAGGGGTTGGAAAAACTGCAAAACGAAGGCGTTTTAATTGTTTTTATGGAAAATTTGCCGCGTACGGTCAATGGCTTTTTTGAATTTGAAAAACGAGAAAGCCAATTCAAAGGCACATTGCGCCGCTTTGTAGCCTATAAAAATGGTTATGCACAAGTATTTGAAAACCATAAGATTAGAAAAGAAAACGCTTCTGAAAAGGGTTTACAATTTATCCGTAAAAAAACGGAAACGGGCGAATTGTATTTCATTGCCAATCAAGACCAAAAGTTTAAAAATGACTCAATACAACTGTCAACAACGGCTGAATCCGTTCAACTTTTTGACCCTTTGCATCAAACAAAACGGTTCATTGATTTTAAAAAAATAGGAAAAGATAAAATTCAGATCCCTTTGAATTTGGTGTCTGGTGAAAGTGTTTTCATAGAAACTTTTGATAAAAAACAGGCTGCAGAACTCAAAACTCAAAACCCAAATCCCAAAACTCAAACCATACTGAGGGGGTCGTGGCAAGTGGATTTTGTGAAGGGTGAGCCTACCCTACCCAAAAGTTTTAATACAAATAAACTGGATTCGTGGACAATTTTGAGCACTGACACGATGGCGCAATATTTCAGTGGTACGGCTCGATATACCTTGAATTTCAATTGTTTAGATAACCAAATTGGTAAAACAGGTTGGCTTGAATTGGGTGATGTTAGAGAAACTGCAGTTGTGAAATTGAACGGTAAAACGCTCGGCACTGCTTGGTGTCTGCCTTTTAGAGTGCCGATTACTGAGGGGGTGCTTTTGAAAGGAAATAACAAACTTGAAATTGAAGTGACCAACCTTTCAGCAAATAGAATCCGTTATTTGGACAAAAAAGGCGTTGAATGGCGCAAGTTTTACGACATTAACTTCGTGGATATCAGCTATCGTCCATTCGATGCATCGAATTGGTCGCCTGTGCCTTCTGGTCTATTGGGTGAGGTACGTTTAGTGACTTTTTGACAAAAAAAACCTTTTTTTTATGAAAAAAATAATAATTACGCTACTTGTGATGCTTATTTCACTTGATGCTTGGACACAAGATATGCCTCTTTATGAAGGCGAAGTGCCGAACAATAAATCGGGTATTGAAAACCTCGAAAAGATAACTTACGGCGGCGGTATTTTTCGCATTGGCGATGTTTCGCAACCGGCTTTGACACGGTTCAATCCTACAAAACCGAATGGTATGTCGGTGATTATTTGCCCTGGTGGTGGTTATTCGATTTTGGCGACGAGTCACGAAGGTGTTGAGGTTGCAAAAGCTTTCAACGAAATAGGTGTAACGGCTTTTGTCTTGAAATACCGCATTCCAAGCGATAGAACAAACGTCGATAAAAGTCTTGCACCTTTGCAAGATGCTCAACAAGCCATCCGTTTGGTCAGGAAAAATGCGACAAAATGGGGTTTAAAAGCGGATAAAATCGGCATCATGGGCTTTTCCGCAGGTGGTCATTTAGCAGCTACGGCGACGACTCATTTTACGATGAAAGCCGACCCCTCAGTAATGGACACAACTTCAACACGTCCAGATTTTTCAATTTTGATATATCCTGTCGTCAGTTTTGTAGCGGACATAACGCATAAAGGCTCACGCAACAATTTGATTGGTGATAAACCAACGGCAGAAAAAACAGAACTGTTTTCAAATGAATTGCAAGTAACGCCTCAAACGCCGCCAACTTTCTTGGTTCATGCAGCTGACGATGGGGCTGTTCCTGTCGAAAACAGTATTCGTTTTTATCAAGCGTGTATCAAAAATAAAGTACCTGTGGAAATGCACTTGTATCCAAAAGGCGGACACGGATTTGGTATGAACAATAGGACTACGGAAGATAAATGGTTTGATAGATTGGCTAATTGGTTGAAAACGATGTAGTTAGATGATAGTGGATAGATGATAGTTGATAATGGATAGTGGATAATATTTCCCACAAATTATCAACTATCATCTATCCACTATAAACTAACTAAATATTTTATCAATATCCAGTTCAAAACCGCTTGCTTCATCTTTTAAAATGCCTTGATTGAACATTTCCGTTTTTTGATTGGGTCGAAAAAGCATAACAGATTGAACTTTAGGCAAGACAACCCAAACAGATTTCATACCCGAGGGGAAATAGATATTTTTGATTTTGTCGGTAATATCATCGAAAACCTGTCTTGGAGACAGTATTTCAATAGCTAATAGTGGAGGTACTTTTGTTTTAATAACATCATTATCCCAATCACGAGGTGTTTTGTCATAAATACAAAGGTCTGGAACAGCTCCAAGTTCACCTGGTATCAAATCGAGTGAAAGCTCTGGGAAAATATCGAATTGGTTGCCGTATTGATTCCTAAGTTCAAAATAGGCGTTGCCTTGAATTATTGAGTGATTTTTACTGGGCATCGGTTTTCCTCGTTCTTGTTCATACTGCATGTCTAAGTTGTCAACGGTTGGTTGTACTTCGGGTGCAGAATCAGTGGTTGTTGAATATGTTGTTAAAACTTCCATGTTTATAATATTTTAAACAAAATTAGCTTTTAGAAACCATTATCGCAAACGATTGCGTGAATTGTTTAGCGTGATAAACGAAAAAATATTTGGCTAAACGTAACTTTGTTGAAATAAAAAGTACAATTTCAATAACAAAGTTAGGGTAATTTAAGACTGAAAGCCAGAAAATACAAAAGTGCTTGAGGACAGGTTATCTATTTTTTTAAACTAAAAACAAGAATTTTATGAAAAAGACAGCGCTACTCTTAGCCTTCTTCTTGGGCTTTGCCCAATCGTCATTTTCTCAAAAAGAAAATTGGACATCGCTTTTTGATGGCAAAACATTGAAAGGTTGGAAACAATTGAATGGAAAAGCAAAATATACCGTTGAAAATGGCGAAATCGTCGGCACAACGGTTGCCAATACAACCAATTCATTCCTTTGTACTGAAAAGGACTATGGTGATTTCATTTTTGAAGTCGAATTGAAAGTAGATGATGCGATGAATTCAGGCATCCAATTCCGCAGTTTGTCAACGCCGGATTATCAAAACGGCCGCGTACATGGCTATCAAATGGAAGTTGACCCAACGGAACGGGCTTGGTCTGGCGGCATTTATGACGAAGCGCGGCGTGACTGGTTGTATATCCCGAATATCAATCCCGCAGGAAAAAAGGCTTTTCGTATAGGCAAATGGAACAAATATCGCATCGAAGCCATCGGAAACGTGTTGCGGACTTGGATAAACGGCATTCCTGTTTCGCATCTGATTGACGACATGACTGCCAAAGGTCTGATTGCTTTACAAGTCCATGCGATTTATGGCGATATGAAAGTAGGGATGAAAATCCGTTGGAAAAACATTCGGATTCAAACGACAAACCTCAAACCACGTCCTTATGATAACACGCCTGTTGTCAATTTAATGCTCAATACTTTATCAGAACAAGAGAAAAAACAAGGAGTGAAGCTTTTGTTTAATGGTAAAGACTTCGCTGGTTGGCGTGCTGTGCATGGCACTAAAATGCCCGAAAAACATTGGTCAGTCGTTGATGGCACTATCAATGTGAGCCCTTCTGATGGTTCTGAAACAGGAAATGATATTGTTACGAATGAACAATATGGTGCATTTGAATTGACTTTTGACTTCAAATTGACTGAGGGGGCTAATTCGGGTGTGAAATATTTCATCAATGAAGCCTTTGATTCAGGCGGAAAATCGGGTGTTGGTTTAGAGTTTCAATGTTTAGATGATGAGAAGCACCCCGACGCAAAAATGGGTGTTGTGGGCAACCGCACTTTGGCAAGTCTCTACGATTTGATTCCTGCAACAAAATTGGATAAACGCTTTCAGCGCAAAATTGGCGACTGGAATCAAGGCAGAGTCGTTGTTTATCCAAATAACATCGTTCAGCATTGGTTAAACGGCTTTAAAGTTGTGGAATACGAAAGAAAAAGTAATATTTACAACGCCTTAGTTGCCAGAAGTAAGTATGCCAAATATGAAGGTTTTGGTGCAGGTGACAAAGGAAATATTTTGTTGCAAGACCATGGTAATAATGTGTCTTTTAAAAATGTGAAGATTAGAGAGTTGAAGTAATTAGGGAACATTTTTGCGCTTCGAATTTTTGAGGCGCAAAAATGTTAAATTGTTGATTTTCAATAATTTATTCAATGTTTTTTTAGAATTTAGAAAACTACATTTAGAAACATTATAATTTTAAAACCGATGGAAAATTTTTCAGAAATGATTATTTATCAAAGCCAAGACGGACAGACAAAAGTGGATGTCCGCATTGATGGCGATACCGTTTGGCTATCACAAGCTCAAATGATTGACCTCTTTCAAACAAGCAAACAAAATATCAGTTTGCACATTCAAAATGTGTTTAAAGAAGGTGAATTGGAAGAAAATTCAGTTGTCAAGGAATACTTGACAACTGCCGCAGATGGGAAAAAGTATAAAACGAAATTTTACAACCTCGATGTCATCATCTCTGTCGGCTACCGAGTGAAATCGCAGCAAGGCACACAGTTTCGGATTTGGGCAACGCATCGGTTGAAAGAATTCATTATCAAAGGTTTTACACTCGATGATGAACGTTTGAAAAACGGCGGACAGCGCAACTACTTCGATGAGTTGATGGAGCGCATCCGTGACATTCGGACATCGGAAAAGAATTTTTACTTTAAAATTAGGGATATTTTTAGGACAAGTGTGGACTATTCGGACAGTGCAGAGGCAACGCGGGAGTTTTATGCCATTATTCAAAACAAATTTCATTGGGCAATTCATCAACATACGGCGGCTGAAATCATTGCCAAACGAGCGAATGCGGACTTGCCAAATATGGGTTTGACGACTTGGAGTGGTGCTAAAATTAAGAAAACAGATATACATGTTGCTAAAAACTACCTTGATGAATCGGAATTGAAGCAATTGAATTTATTGGCTGAACAGTATTTGATTTTTGCAGAATCGCAAGCTATGCAACGAAAAGTAATGTATATGTCTGATTGGATGAAAAAATTGCACGACATTTTGACCATAAACGAAAGAGAAATATTGATGGATGCGGGAAGGATTACAAGGGCTTTGGCAGAGGATATTGCCAACAAACAATATGAACGATTTAAAGAAAAACAACGGGTTTCAGAAAATACAGACCCCTCGGTCATACAACTTAATGAAGTCATAAAAAAACTAATGTCGTGATGAAAAATAGGCTTTTTATTCTTTTTTTACTTGGTTTTTATGCAATAACAACATTTGCACAAACCAATTCAATGCAGAAATCACCACCACTTACTGAGGGGGTCGCTGAAAGCGTGGGTATGTCGTCTGAACGTTTACAGCGCATTGATGCGTTTTTGCAAAAAGCGGTTGACCAAAAAGAGATACCCGGAGCCGTTGCGATTATCTGCCGAAATGGTAAAATTGTCTATCAAAAAGCCTTTGGTTCTGCGGATAATACGACTGGGCGAGCGATGAAAACGGACGATGTTTTTCGCATTGCTTCAATGTCCAAAGCCATTACTTCGACAGCCGTGATGATGTTGTGGGAACAGGGTTTGTTTCAACTCGACGACCCCATTTCGAAGTATATTCCCGAATTTAAGAACCCCTCAGTATTAGACAGTTTAACAATGTCCGACACGACTTATACGACTAAACCGGCAGGTAAAGAAATTACGATACGACATCTTTTGACGCATACCTCTGGGCTGGGTTATGGTGTGATTGATGGCGATGCACGTTTCAGAGCTATGTATAAAAAAGCGGGTATTGTTGATTTATTTACAACTGAATCGGTCAAAATAGGTGATAATGTTAAGAAATTGGCAAGTTTGCCTTTACACCATGTGCCGGGCGATAAGTTTGTTTATTCAGAAGGTTTAGATGTTTTGGGCTATTTTATTGAGGTCATTTCGGGTGTGCCTTTCGATGTGTATTTGAAAACGCACATTTTCGACCCCCTCAGTATGAACGACACTTATTTCTATTTACCTGATGCAAAAGCCAGTCGTTTGGTCAGAATTCAAACAAAAACGGACGAAAATTGGACATCTTTTACCGACAATTTTTATGATCCTGATTATCCCATAAAAGGCGCAAAAACCTTCTTTTCAGGCGGTGCAGGTTTGTCGAGTACAGCAAAAGACTATGCAACTTTCCTACAAATGTATTTGAATAATGGTGAACTAAACGGCAAACGTTTGTTGAGCCGAAAAACCATAGAGTCTATGATGATGAATCAAATAGGCGATTTGTTGGGAGGAGATAAATCTGACCAAAACTATGGTTTAGCATTTGGCTTATTGACAGAAAAGGGCATGGCGAAAGGTGGTATGGGCAGCGAAAACTTGTTTACATGGGGTGGTTATTTTAATACAAATTATTTTGCTGACCCAAAAGAAAAAATCATTGGTGTGATTATGAAGCAAACGCAAAAGATAAATGATAATAGTAATAGTGTGAAATTTAAGGCAATGGTGATGCAAGCGGTTGATAATTAAATTTTAAAGGTGTTGAACGGCACGAGCTTTTGCCAAACCAATGAGTAAATCATAAGCTAAATAACGGTCAAGTTCATCTTTTTCAGAAGGTGTTATAATACCTTCTTTTTTATGATTTACCAATTGAAGAATGCGGTCTTGAATCGCGGGTATGAATTTAAATGCCAAATTTTTTTCAGGCATTGCCTCAGCCATCATAGCGGCTATTTGGTCTTGTGCAGAAATGGAAGCTGTCATTTATTATTTTTCAACAAAGTTAATAGAAAAATTCTATTTTTCAAATCATACACACCCCTCAGTATTTTTAATGAAACGACATAAACAATTAATTTTCAATGAATAAACACCTGTTTTTTCGACAAGGTGAGTTGAGTAAAAAGACTTTAAGAGGGTTTTTACTGCTATTATCAATATCAATCCATTCCTTGATTTATGCTCAAATCCCTTGTTATATTATCGTTCAAGTGACTGATGAACAAACGGGTAAACCTTTAATAGGTGCCTTATTAGTGCTTGACGGACGTGAAACGGGTGTAGAATCCGATGGGCAAGGACAAGTTAAAATGCCAGTGACTTGTGATGGGGAACATACTGTTACGTTTAAGTTTGTCGGTTATAAACCGTTTTCAAAAAGGTTGAAAATTTCGGGTGATACCCCCCTCAGTGTCGAGATGTCTAATATTTCAACACAGCTTGAAGAAGTCGTGATTACGTCTCAAAGTGCGGTGCGGACGATGGAAACACCTGCTTTGGGCGTGAGTATGTTGAGTATTAAAGCCGTTCAAAAATTGCCTCCTGCGGCGGGTGAAGTGGATATTTTGCGTAGTTTGCAAATGTTGCCAGGTATTTCGTCGGTTGGAGAAGGTGCAAACGGTGTGAATATCAGAGGGGGTTTTGTTGACCAAAATCTGATTCTTTTGGACAATATGCCGATTTTTAATCCAACGCATTTATTGGGCTTGTTTTCATTGTTTCCAACGGATGCGATTCGAGAAATGCAAATTTATAAAGGCTCAATTCCAGCACGATATGGCGGCAAAACGGCAGGTGTACTCGACGTGAAATTGATTGAACCAGACTTGGAAGACTTCAAAATGAAAGGTGGTGCCGGTTTGATTTCAAACCGAATACAAGCAGAAATACCGATTATCAAAGAGAAATTGGCATTAATGACTTCTGCACGGTTTTCATTCAATGAATATTTGATTAATTTTTACAATAATGTATTTGTCAATTCGCCAACTCAAAAGCGCATACCGAATAATAAACCACAGTTTTATGACTTTGCTAATAAAATATTGTGGCGACCTAATCAGCATGATAATGTGACATTTACAAGCTATTTGAGTTATGATTCTTATCGTGTAGATTCTTTGTTCGGTATTGCTAATGTGGTGCCACGACAAGCCACTTTGAACTATGGACATCAGAATTTCTCGCTAAAGTGGAATCATTATTTTTCTGAAAAGTTGAATTTTAATTTGTTGGCGGTGTCTTCAAAATATAGTTCAAATACATCTGCAAGGGAAGTCAAAACAGGTTTTGATTTTAATACAAATCTCAATTATCGCAATGTCAAAGCAGAAATAACGTATGCACCCTCCTCTCGTCAACGCATTAATGTAGGCGCAACGGTGACGCATACGGGTATCAATCCTGCCGACGTAACACCTACTGAGGGTTCGGCGGTATCAACCATTCATTTGCAAAAGGAAAAGTCTTGGGAAGCGGCTTTATTTGTATCTGATGAATATGAATTGTCAAAAAAACTACTAGTAGAAGTGGGTTTAAGGTATGTCAATTATTGGAATTTAGGGCCTTATAGCTTGCCATCTTACGCTTCGGATGCGCCAAAATCGTTGAATTCTATTGTTGACACCTTGTTTATAGGCGAAAATGCAGTTGAATCGCATTATGCGCGTTTCGAGCCACGTTTAGGTTTGCGTTATAAATTGAGTGAGAATCAATCTATTAAAATCGGTTACAATCGGATGAATCAATTCCTCCAGATGATAGCCAATAACTCAACGCCTTTGCCCAATGCGCGTTGGAAAACGGCGAATAGATATATAAAACCAGCTCAAAGTGATTTGGTGTCGGTTGGTTATTTTCATGACAGTAAAAGCCGTATTTGGGAATGGTCGGTGGAAGGGTATTATCGTTGGCAGCGCGATATTTTTGACTATTTGAATGGGGCAGATTTGTCCACAAACCCGATTGTAGAGACGCAATTACTGAGGGGTTCGGCAAAGGCTTATGGCGCAGAGTTGTTAATTAACAAAAAGAAAGGTGTGATGACAGGTTGGTTGAGCTATACATATGCCCGCAGTTTTGAGCAAATCACAGGCGATATACCCGATTTGCAAAAGCTAAACGGTGGCGATTGGTTTCGTACTGCCATTGATAAACCGCACACACTCAATATGTTATTGAATTTTCAGACCGAACGCCACAATTCCGTGTCGTTAACTTTTGTGTACAGCACAGGGCGACCTTACACAGCACCTGTTAGTTTTTACAAAAGCGGTTTTAATATTTTACCAATCTATACTGACCGCAACAATGCACGGATTTCGGACTATCACCGGCTTGATTTTTCTTGGATGATAAGCAATCCTTCGATGAAACAACGGCGTTGGGAAGGCTCTTGGATTGTGACGATTTATAACCTTTATGGTCGAAAAAATGCGTTTTCTTATTTTTTCAATCCTAATTTAGCATTTTATAAACCATTTAAAGTGAGTGTGTTTCCAGTGCCTTTGTTTTCACTAACGTATAATTTTAAATTTGAATAAAGCCGTAACAAACATCATAAAATGAAAAAGATACAAATTTTTATAGCTTTATGGGTAGTTACAGCATTAAGTAACTGCCAATATCCAGTTGATAATTCTACATTGCCCGATTCAAAACAGTTTTTGATTATTGATGTAGAATTGACACCATCTTATGGTAAAGTCAATGTGACGTACACCCTACAAGATGTGACTTCTAAAGGCGGTTATGCTTTTCCAAAAGCTCCCAAAGCAGTGGCTTATGTGATAGATAGCCGTGGCGCTCGTTTCGATTTTGCTAAAACAGATGGTACGCCAAACACAGCTTTTAATGGTATAATTGGTACAACTTACAGACTATTCGTTGAAGTAGATGGCAAAAAGTACGAATCTAAACCTGAAACGATGGCTGATTGTCCTAACATTGATTCGCTTACAACGCCCTATCGCCGTGAGGTTTTCAGGTCACCGACTGACCTATTTTATGACGGATTTGATGTATATACCAATAGTAAAGATGCGCCGAATGTTGAAAATTATTATCAATGGGATTGGATTCATTATGAACTTGCGAGTTTTTGTGATATGAAAGAAACAAAATTTGATGGTAAAGAAGTTTTGATTCCTTGTTTCCCTCATAGATGTTGGAACATCGTTTACAATACACAAACAATTGTGGCATCTGACAAACTGCGCGACGGACAACCTTTAGCGAATCGTGTTGTTCGCGTTCCTTTTTCAACACCGCCCAATAAGTACTATTTGAAAGTCACGCAACGAGCGATTACCCCCTCAGTATTTTCATATTTGCAGTCAGTTCAAACTCAGACACAAAGCACGGGAACGTTGTTTGATGTGCCGGCACAAACCCGCTTCAATCCCAACGTTTTTAATGTATCTGACCCGAAAGAGCAAATTTTAGGCGTTTTTAGTGTATTTTCTTTCAAGTATAAAATTATTTATATTGATATGTTGCAAAATATTCCCAACGCACAACCAAAGGTTTTTCCAAATTATACACCTTATACGGGAGATATTTTCCTGAATGCGCCTTGTGTAGAAGGGGTGCTTCGAACGAAAATTATGCCCGAAGGTTGGGTGGATTGATAAACGGCAATCATCAATATTTTACCCCCTCAGTATGCCTATTCAAAATGGTAATTAAACGATTAAATAAATATTTTTTCATCAAAATTAAACTAAATAACAATGAATAGACGTGATTTCGCTAAAAATACAGCTATTGCCAGCCTCGGTGCAATCGCTTTTAGCCCAAAGTCTTACGCCCGAATCATCGGTGCAAACGACCGTGTACGGGTCGGTTGTGTGGGTTTTTCAGACCGACACAGAGCTTCTCATATTCCACCTTTCAAGGCGTTGATGAAAGAGAAAAATTTCGAAATGGTTGCGCTTTCTGACATCTGGAATCGCCGCCGCGAAGAAGGTAAAGCCTACATTGACAAGCAATTAGGCTCTGATATCAAGGTTTTCCGCAACAACGACGAGTTGTATGCTTCTAAAATGGTTGATGCAGTGTTTATCAGTACAGCCGATTTCCAACATGCTATTCACACGATTGAAGCGGTCAAAGCAGGTTGCGACACCTACACTGAAAAGCCTTTGGCTGAAACGATGGCAGACAACCGCGCTGTGTTGAAAGCAGTGAAAGAGTCTGGTAAAATTGTCCAAATCGGTTCACAACGCCGCAGTGGAGAGAACTATTTTGCAGCAGAAGACTATATCAAATCAGGCAAATTTGGCCCCATTGTTATGGTCGAATTGATGTGGAACGTTAATCAACCTGGACGTTGGCGCAGACCAGAACTCACAAAAACGCTTAAAGAATCGGATATAGATTGGAAACGTTTCCTCATCAATCGCCCTGCCGATACTTTTGACCCGCGTAAATACTTGGAATATCGTCTGTTTTGGCCTTATTCTTCAGGTATCCCCGGTCAATGGATGAGCCACCAAATTGATACCGTTCACTGGTTCAGTGGCTTGGCGCACCCGCGCAGTGTAGTGGCGAATGGCGGTATTTATCAATGGAAAGATGGTCGTTCAAATGCTGATACCTTGACAGTTGTGTTCGATTACGGTCCTGCCGATATGTCTTCGGGCTTCCAAGTTCAATTTACGTCTCGTTTCTCAAATTCAGCTGGTGAAACAAAGGAATTGTACTACTCAAACGGTGGTATGATTAACTTGGATACCAACGAAATTTCTGACATAGGTGGTTTGCGCGAACGCGAAGCAAAGGCAATGGGCTTGAGTGCCAATCTTTTGAAACCGTTCAAATTGGAAGGCATGAAAGTATCAACCGATGCCAATACAGGTGGCGATGCATTGACATTCAACCATATCAAAAACTGGATGGAATGTGTTCGCAGTCGCAAAACGCCACACGGCCCTATCGAAGCAGGTTATCAGCACTCAATCGCTACGATTATGTCAAATGCGGCATACCGTACAGGCTTAAAAGTGACTTTTGATGAAAAAACGCAGGAAGTCATGGCTGGCGGAAAGGTGTTCCAATACTAATTTTGGATAAAAACTTAGTTTGACCACTGATTGGACTGATGCGAATGATTCACACTGATTTTTTAGTTTCTAAGAAGATGCCAAAAGAAATGTCAGTGTTAATCGTTCGCATCAGCGCAATCAGTGGTCTTAAAAAATCATATCAAAAAAATGAAAAAACTACTTCTATTAGTCTTCATACTGAGGGGTTTCTTTTGCGATGCCCAAACCGTCAAACTTGTCCGAAACGATGCCGAACGCAAAGTGGATGTTTTGGTGGGCGGTCAATTTTTTACGTCTTATATCTATCCTGATGAGAAGATTTTGAAAAAACCTGTTCTTTTTCCTATAAAAACTTCGAAAGGGACGACTATTACACGCGGTTATCCACTCGCTCCACGTCCAAATGAGCGCACCGACCACCCGCATCATGTGGGTTTGTGGTTGAACTATGAATACGTCAATGGTATGGATTATTGGAATAATTCAACAGCCATTCCTGCGGATAAACGGCTTGAAAAATATGGGACGATACGCCATACAGGTATTGCAAAAATAAAAAATGGTAAAATCGGAAAGCTCGATGTCACAGCCGATTGGGTCGAAAAAGATGGCACAGGCAATATCATTTTGACAGAAAAAACAGCTTACAAGTTCTCTGGAAAAGGTGATATCCGCATCATTGACCGCACAACAACTTTAACAGCAGCCGTTGACTTAGTTGATTTGAAAGATGTCAAAGACGGTATGTTCGCCATGCGTATGACCCGCGAATTGGAACTGCCTTCTGACAAACCCGATGTTTTCACAGATGCTAATGGCATTGCTACCAAAGTACCCGTTGTCAATAACGACGGTAAAGTCGGCAATTACCACAGCAGCGAAAACATCAATGGCGAAGCGGTGTGGTCAACACGCGGCAAATGGATGAATCTTTATGGCAAAGTTGGCAACGAAGACATAGCCGTTGCGATGATTGATCATCCTAAAAACATCAGTTATCCGACCTATTGGCACGCTCGCGGCTACGGTTTGTTTGCGCTCAATCCATTAGGAGAAAATGTGTTTACGAATGGTAAAAAGTCCTTGAATTTGAAGTTGAAAAAAGGTGAGTCGGTGACTTTTCGCTACCGTGTTGTTGTCAAATCAGGTGTTTTGACAGATGCAGAGTTGAATGGTATGGCGATGGATTTTGGAAAATAAGAAATAATGATAATTGAAATTAAATTTTATTGATAATTATTATTACCAAAATTTGGTAATAATTAAAAAGCCTTTACCTTTGTAGCAAGTTCATTGAAACGGTGGCAGTAAAACAGTTTTGACCATGATTGTAAAATTCAACAATCAGTATTTACAGGACTTATATCAAGATAAGCCTAGTGGCAAACCACGATTTGATAACGCTGTTATCAAAAAGTTTAAGAAAGTTATACAAATTTTGAAGTTTGCAGAGACATCGCAGCAAGTATATAATTTCAAAGGATTACACTTTGAAAAATTGAGTGGTGATATGGCAGGATATTATTCTTGTCGTGTCGATATTAAGTATAGACTTATTTTGAGCATTGAGACAGATGCCATTTTGGTCAAAGAAATAATGATTGTAGAAGATTTGAACAATCACTATGATTAATTCATAGACTTAATAAAAGTAATTTACCAAGACGGCATTGGTAGAATGTACTTTATTTAATAGCATCTATTAGTTCATACGGTTGATATTACTATGCTTTTTCTTCGAAGAAACGAAGATAAATTGATAAAAAAAATAGTAGAGACACGGAGTCTCTCAAAAAATTAAAATAATCAACTGCCACCGTTTTAATGAAAAGATATGTAAATTCATTAAAATGGAAAATTATAAAGTTCTTTCGTCAGACAATCAAGAAATCACAACAGATGAGGTTTTACACCCTGGCGATATTTTAGAAATGGAATTGGCGGAACGGGGCATTAGAAAAAACTTTGCCGCCGCTAAACTCGGCATTCATCCAAGCCATTTAAGCGATTTACTGAAACAGAAAAGACACGTTAGTGCCATTTTAGCCATTAAACTTGAAATGTTTTTAGGGATTGATGCCGATTATTGGATGCGTGTTCAATCTGGATATGAGCTTTCGATAGCCAGACAACAGATGAAGCAAATGGCAATGTGATTAATGGATTTTATAGCTTTTAAAGCTATAAAATCCATTTTTTTAGTATTCATAATTTATCATTCATAACTCATCATTTCGTTACAACATCTTCTTCAACCCTTCCCACTTCACTTTCCAACCAGTAGGAAAGCCCCCCTCAGTACACATCAAGGCAACAGCCGATAAAACGCCACCGTTGCCAGGCAAATACAAGCGCAAACGTTCATTTTGGTAGTTGTGTCCATTCGGCAAATACGTATTCGTTTGAATCGGCATCAACAAAGCATCAACTGCTTTTTCGGGCAAGTGCAAACGGGTCGCTGTCATGGCAGTCATTGGAAAATCCCAACCCCACGTGTGTTCCCAATGCCACGTTTTCCAAATTTTATCAAAAGTGCGGTGCATCGTTGCCGTATCAAGCAATGGCGTTTGAGGCAGCATCCCAAACGCCCCAAATACTGAGGGGTGGTCAATGAGGAATTTTTCATTGGTATAACTGTCTGTTGCATTTTCGGTTGCGAGATAAACACCATCGGCAATGGGCAGTTTTGAGAGTTTTGCCAGCACATCGTCATACTTTTTATCGCGTTTGTAGTCCATTCGTTCCAACCATTTTTGAGCCGTTGACAACGCCCAATACCAATAAGCGAGTTCATAAGTTGGGTTAAATGTCTCTTCTACTTTGTGCGATTCTTGGGCAGGAATCAAGACAGGTCCGAGTATATAGCGCCCTTGAATCGAGTCAAAATGGGCATAAGAAGCCATGAAATCGGCTGTTTTAAACACCAAATCGTTGTAACGCTCCAATGTTTCTTTATTCGGATGCGCCTGATAGGCTTGTTCGGCGAAGTAAATAAAATGAGGTTGTTGCCATATCAAAAATGCCCCGACAGATGATGGCGTTTCGCGCCCTTCGGGGTCAGTCATTTTTTGCCAACGCACACCTTCGTAGCCTTGTCGTTTGGCAATATCGCGGGCATCATATTGAGCAAACGCATACCAATCCAAACTGCGTTCCATGAGTTGCGGTCTGCCCCATTGTGCAAAATGAACGGCGTGCCACCAATGCATTTCGAGGTGCGGTTTGCCATACCATGAGTTATAGGTCAAACCAGTTTCTTGCGGCGGTATCGTGCCTGTGCATTGTATTTTTGTCAAATATTCAGACAAAATGACCCGTCTTTCTATCTCAAAAGCCCGTTTATCTTGTGTTTCAGAGAAATCAACTGCGCCACCACTGCGCCAAAATTTACGCCAAACGGTTTCACTATTGTTTTTAGTATCCACATAATTTGGCATATTTAGTTCAAAATCATAGCCATTGCGTTGCATCGAAAATTCGGTTGAAAATTCAAATTCGTCACTCTTTACTGAGGGGGTCAATAGATATTGATGCGGCTTGATTTTCCCAAGTACGGGTGGTTTAAAGCGGTCTTTTATGGGGTCGAAAGGCTGGTCGTCGTATTCAAGCCACGATTTTTTTCCCCATTTTAGATAAGTGAAATACTGTGTTTTATCCAATTCATGCACCAAAACAGCTTTTTTCGCAGTCAAAATAGCTGCACCCGAAGTGTGTTTTTCTTCATTTTTCCAATTATTACCTTCATCTAAAAACGCATCTGTTGGATATGGAAAGCGCAAACGGATGCGAATTTGCCCCGTTTTTAGTAGTTTTGATTTCACTTTTACAGCTATCAAATCTCGGGTTTGATGGCAAAAAGTTGAAACATCAACCGTTTCACCTTCGATTGTAAATTGGCTTTTCAGT
>JAYSQG010000581.1:0-4289 GCA_043721685.1 Saprospiraceae bacterium
CCTAAATCGTATAAAAACATATTCCAAAAACGAGAGTACAACAAATGTCCCACGGCGTGTTCCGTACCGCCGCCGTACAAATCCACTTGTTTCCAATAGTTGACCGCTTCTTTTGAGGCAAATGCAGCGTCATTTGTAGGATCCATGTAGCGATAAAAATACCAACTCGAACCCGCCCAACCTGGCATGGTCGAAAGTTCATATTCATACCCCTCAGTATTCGGGTCATTTTTAGGATGATAACGCCAATCTTTGGCACGTCCTAACGGCGGTTCGCCCGTTTCTGTCGGCAAATATTCATCAATCGCAGGCAATTCCAAAGGCAATTCCGACTCTTCAATCAAATACGGTACGCCCTCTTTCCAATAAACAGGTACAGGCTCGCCCCAATAGCGTTGACGGCTGAAAACAGCGTTGCGCAAGCGATATTGTATTTTGCCCTTGCCCAAACCACGTTCTTCAAGGGCATCAACCAACGTTTGCGTCGCCTCTTTATAGGTCATGCCGTTGATGATACCCGAATTGATATACTGCCCATCTTTGGTATTGTCCGCTTCGATTTCAACATTTTTTTGCGCATCAAGTATAGGAATAATCGGCAAATTGAAGTGTTTTGCAAAATTCCAATCTCGTTGGTCGCCAGATGGAACTGCCATAACTGCACCTGTGCCATAACCTGCTAACACATAATCTGCTATATAAATCGGTACTTTTTCGTCGTTAAAAGGATTGACACAATACGCACCCGTAAATGCACCTGTCACTTTTTTACCTTCTGACAAACGGTCAACTTCTGAACGAGAAGATGTCCAGCGTTTATAGTTATCAATTTCCTCTTGCTGTTCAGGCGTTGTAATCGAAGCCACCAACTCGTGTTCAGGCGCAAGCACCATGAAAGTGACACCATATATCGTATCCACGCGCGTTGTAAAAACTTCAATCCCCCCCGCCCCCGGAGGGGGAGCTACCGAAGAGGTCGTTTGCGCAGCACCCCCTTCGGGGGCGGGGGGGGCTAACGGGAACTTCACAGAAGCCCCTTGCGAGCGACCAATCCAGTTGCGTTGTTGCTCTTTCAAAGATTCTGTCCAATCTAAATCGTTCAAACCTTCAATCAAACGGTCAGCATAAGACGTAATCCGCATCGCCCATTGTTTCATCAATTTGCGTTCAACAGGATAGCCGCCACGCTCCGAAACACCTTCTTTCACTTCGTCATTCGACAAAACAGAACCCATTTGCGGACACCAATTGACAAACGCCTCTTCGGGCATCGTCAAACGATAATGCAACAAAAACAATTGTTGCTCCTTTTCGCTCATCGCGTTCCAATCAGCTGCTGATACTGAGGGGGTGTCTTCGTCGCAAACGGCGTTGACTTTTGTATTGCCTTCAATAGAAAAACGTGCTGCCAAGTCATTGATTTTCAATGCTTTATCTGCATCTTTATCGTAATAATGATTGAACAGTTGCATGAAAATCCACTGCGTCCATTTATAATAAGTAGGGTCAGAAGTCCGCACTTCACGAGTCCAATCGAATGAAAAACCGATTTTGTCCAACTGACTGCGATAAGTATCAATATTTTTCACTGTCGTCAAAGCAGGGTGCGTCCCCGTCTGAATCGCATATTGTTCAGCAGGCAAACCGAAAGAATCGTAGCCCATCGGATTCAAGACATTGAACCCTTTGAGGCGTTTGAAACGGGCATAAATATCTAAACCAATATAGCCGAGCGGATGCCCGACGTGCAAACCCGCACCCGAAGGGTAGGGGAACATATTGAGGATATAATATTTGGGCTTCGTGCCGCCATTTTCAACACGGTAGGTTTGGTTTTTATCCCAAAACGCTTTCCATTTTGATTCTATACTATTCGGATTGTATTCCATATTCGTTATTTGTTAATCGTTATTCGTTAATTCGTTATTGGCAATTGGTTGGTTAAATGATTGAAAATCAATTATTTGCATCATTCACCATTAAAAGATTCACCATTAAAATCATTTTTCATAAAATTCAATCGGCAAACCATCAGGGTCAGCAATAAACGTAAATTTTTTATCTGTTAATTCATCTATGCGTATAGGCTCAACAGCGATGTTTTTGCTTTGCAATTCTGCCACAATATCTTCAACCGAATCCACTTCAAAAGCGATATGTCGCAAGCCGCAAGCCTCTGGTCTCGACAGACGTTTGGGCGGACTTGGAAACGAAAACAACTCAATTTGATAATGCCCTGCGAGCATCAAATCCAATTTATACGACTGTCTTTCAGTGCGATATACTTCTTGCTTTATCTCAAAACCTAAAACTTCGGTATAAAAACTCTTTGACGCTGCATAATTTGAACAAATAATAGCGACATGATGCAAAGCATTGATTTTCATAGACAAGACAGTTTGAAAAAATTTCGCAAAAGTATAATTTTTACGGCAAAAAAAGATGATTTGTTGGGTTTTGGATATTTTAAAAAAATGCGACCCCTCAGTATCAGACCGATACTGTGGGGTCGCAAGTGTCCATGTTTACAACTCTATTAGAGCGAAACTCGGACAGTTTTAGAGAATAACAATACCTTTTGGCTTGATTTCTTCGTCAATAAAGCCGTTGTCACCACGTTCAAATTCAGAGGTGTTATAGGTATGCGTTTCGATATCGTAATAAGGTCTTTTAATTTTAATATCTTGAATAAGGCGATTATCTAAAAAACGAACGCCTTGAAATTCATCAGCAACCAATGCCAAGTCAATATCAGAAAGCTCATTTTGCTCATTTCGGGCATAAGAACCGAATAAAATAGCATGACGTACATGCAATCCTTTGGCTTGAACTTCAGAAATAAACGCTTTTGCAAGTGCTATGGCAGCTTGTTGAGTAAGTTGTTTTTGAGTTCCTTGACTCGTTGCAGTATTGCCTGCGTGAATTGTTGTGTACATATTTGAGAGATTGTGTATTGATAATCAGGATAACGACCTTCCATCTGAAAAAGTTCCATATCGTCTAACGTTCTAATTTCGTCTTCACTTAAATCCAACTGCGTTTTATCTTTCAATGATTTTAAACGGTGGATTCGTGGCGGAATATCATCTACATTGTCTTGCACCCAATGCGCTTTAAGCAGTTTTTCAAGCACTAAATGTGCAAAAAACAGACTTTGTAAATAATGTCCTTTTTCAAACAGCGTTTTAGACGCTTCCCAATCTGATTTAGCTCCTTTTTGCCAATATTGGATATAATCTTGTTTGTTCATTTTCTCACATATTATCATTTAGTTAGAAATCGGTATGTTTGCAAAGACAAATATAGTTTGTTTTTTGAAAAAAAGCAATTGTTACAGTATTACCAACAAAACAATACGCTTTTTCCAATTTTTCCCTACTTTCGCCCTATATGGTCAAGCAGGAAAAAGAACAGGAATTAGGAAAAAACGAAGTGTTGACGCGCATCGAACAATTGGGTTTTGTCCTTTCGCCAAAAGCGGAATGGGGCGAATCGGTCTATTCATTGAACGATGAAATATTGATTGACCTCGAATTTGCCCCCCTCAGTACCCGCCTACGTGAATACCTGTTTCGGCTTGACAAAAATCGTTTGGATTTTTTTTATCAAAATCATCGCAATTACTTTTTGCTGTTGATTTGTGAAAGCGATAAACGAGTTTTTCTATTGCCGTTGTCGCTCATTTTGGAGATTTTTGATGATATATATGCGTCAGGCAATGATTTTAAAAACTTTAAACCGACCGTCAAATTGCGCAATGGTGTGTGGTTTTTGCGCTTTTTTGGACAATACGACATCACTGACTACCTCAATCGTTATGACTTTTTGATTGCAGAATCCAAGACTTATCGTCAAGTTCCGACACGTTATAATACAGTTATTGAAGTTCAAACCTTAGAAGAACGCTACGAACAACTCGCTTATGGCGGTGATTTGCGGCGTGACTCCATACATTCTGCCACCGTTGATATGTTGCGAAAAATAGGGGAATGGTCAGGTTTTGATGCCGTTATTGAGAAAAAACCACATGGTTTAAGCGATTTTCCCTACGAAATTGATGTTTTGTGGTACAAAAACGGTGATTTATATCTCGCCATAGAAGTCTGTCATCATGGCGTTGTCGAAAAAGATAAAGATTCTTTGAAATTGGCACGACAACAAGGCGCAAGGAAAGTCATCATTGTTTCAGAAATCAACAAAATGGAAAGGATTCGGAGGCTGTTTCAATACGAAGGAGATATAAAATCGTGGGCAGAAGTTTGGTCTTTTGAGCGGGTGTTCGGTATGTA
>JAYSQG010000582.1:0-13957 GCA_043721685.1 Saprospiraceae bacterium
CAATTTCAGGCGTTTTAGGCGATAAATTGGGCAGTTTCGTTGTCACCGCAGTCGTTGCTTTGCAATACGCATCGGCAATTTTAAAATCAAAATAAGCCGACGAGCCCAACAATTCTATTTTCACATATCGAAAAGACAAACGGCGTGGAATCGTCACCACCGCAGGCATTTCTGAAACGGTCATGATTTCGTCTTGCAACCATGCCCGACTCATGGTTTGGTTATAAGGGTCAAAAGGCGTATTAATTTCTGCGGGTACTTCGCCAAATGTCAACTTAAACCGCGTCGGCGCATCTGCCACGCCTCGTATTTCTGCCAATTTGAAGCTAAAATAACCCGTCAAATGCTCACCAAAATCAAGGATAACACCCGTTTGTTTTTTGAACGATTTAGAAAAAACGGTATCAATCGAAGACGTTTTGTCTATTTTCCAGCCTTGAAAAGCCTTTTCGTCCTTCACCATAGTGACAGCCCGAAGCGGCTTTTTTGTCGTTTCGATGAGCTTCGGTTTAAACGCCTCCGCTTTTGTCGCCCAAATTTTGCGCTCTTTTTGAAAAAAGTCTTGCGCTGTGATTTGGTAAACAATGCTTAGAAAAAATAGACTGAAAAATAGACGGTTCATATCGTTTATGTTTGTAGTGTAGTGATGGGGTGACTTGAAGTCGCCCCGTCACTTGTTTGTTAAGTTAATTTAACACTAACGCAAAAAGCCCATCGCCACACCGCCATCTACATTAATCGCATTACCTGTTGATTTATTCAGCAAGCCGCCTACCAAAGCGAACGTGGCATTCGCAATATCATCGGGCAAAATGATTTCATTCAAAAGCGTCCGTTTGGCATAATATGCGGGCAATTCTGCGACTGTAATGCCATACGCTTTAGCACGACCTTCTGCCCAACCGCCAGCCCAAATATTGGAATCAGCGATAACGGCATCAGGGTTAACCATATTCACACGTATTTTATCTGCGCCTAATTCAGCCGCTAACAAACGTGTACCGTGTGCTTGTGCTGCTTTTGCAGAACCATAAGCCAAGTTGTTTGGACCTGAAACAACCGCATTTTTTGAAACAATATTAACAATATCGCCCCCAAAACCTTGTTTACGCATCACTTCAACCGCTTCACGACTCACGAGGAATTGGCCTTTGACCAATATATCATAAACCTTATCCCAATCCGCAATCGTATGTTCTGTTACAGGTTTTGACAAACTGATACCCGCATTATTGACGATAATATCCACGCCGCCAAAAGCCAAACAAGCGTTCTCCAAAGCGTCTGCAATCGAGTTTGAATTTGTTACGTCAAGTAGCGTTGTGGCAACCGCATCTCTACCAAAAGTCTTGATAAATTCTGCTTTTGCACCTTCCAAACGTTCTGTGTTGATGTCGTTTAAAATCACACAAGCCCCCTCAGTAGCGAGCTTTTTTGCAATTGCTTTGCCAATGCCACCCGCACTGCCCGTTACCAAAGCCACACGACCCGAAAGCGGTTTTGGTTTAGGCATACGCTGCAATTTTGCTTCTTCTAACAACCAATATTCGATATCAAAAGCTTCTTGACGTGGTAGCGACGTATATTCAGAAATCGCTTCTGCACCACGCATAACATTTATGGCATTGATATAATACTCTGATGCTAAACGTGCCATCGTTTTGTCCTTCGCAAAAGTGAACATACCGACTGTTGGAATCAAAATAACAACAGGGTTCGGGTCACGCATCGCAGGAGAATTTGGATGCTTGCACGTGTCATAATATTGGCGGTAACCTGCACGATATTCTTCAAAAACAGTATTTAAGTAGTCTTTATCGTCCAATTTTGAAGGGTCAACAACCAAAGGAGCGATTTTAGTCCTCAAAAAATGGTCAGGACAAGACGTTCCCAAAGGTGCTAATTTTGCCAAATCGTTTGAATTAACAAACTGCAAAACCGTATCAACGTCCGTAAAATGACCGACCATTTTCTTTTCTGACGAACAGTACCCCCTCAGTATCGGGGCAATCTTAGCCGCTTTTTTCAAGCGATTATCCTTTTCAAGGCTTTCGATTTTTACGCCACCGAAAACAGGGCGTGTTTTGCCGTAATTGTCTTCAAGATATTGAGCGCATTTTTCGATCACTTCTAAGGTATTGATATAACTTTCGTAAGACGTATCGCCCCACGTAAACAAGCCGTGCGAACCAAGCATAATGCCTTTCAAAGCGATGCCTTTTGCCGCACTTGCTTCCAAACAACGGCGCAATTCTAAGCCTAATTCAAAACCTGGGCGTTTCCATTCGACCCAACCGATTTCGCCGTTGAACAAGTCTTCTGTTATTTTTTTACCGTCTTTTGCTGCGCAAATAGCGATAGCCGCATCCGGATGTAAGTGGTCAATGTGTTTAAATGGCAAAAAACCATGCAAAGGCGTATCAATCGAAGGGGCTTTTGAAGCCAAATCGAATATGCAGTGATTGAATAATTCAACCATTTCGTCCTCAAACTCAACGCCACGATAGACATTTTCGAGGCTGCGTAAACGGTCGAGATACAAGGCAGCACAACCCGATTTTGTCAAAGTACCAATATCACCGCCTGAACCTTTAATCCACATAATATCCGTAGCCTTGCCTGTCAAAGGGTCTTTATCGGTGATTTTGACGGAAGTATTGCCGCCGCCGTAGTTCGTTAAGCGTAAATCTGCGCCCAAAAGGTTTGAGCGATAGATGAACAAAGCGACTTCATCGCCAGCGAGTTCTGCAGCTTTTGCTTCGTTCCAAAGGTAGCTGACGTGGTTAAATTGAGTTGTCATGTTGGGTGATGTCATTATTTTAAAATGATGAATGATAAATGATGAATTTTTAAACTTCAACACGATTCATTCTTTATGATGATAATAATAGTAATCAAAAAATCGCCAACATCAAAGTTGGCGATAAAAACTTATAGAATGTATGAAAAATTAACTCTCTTCTTGTTTTGAATGAGGAATTTAGGCTTCTATTTTTACAAAAACTGTAGAAACCACCCCCTCAGTATAAGACCACTTTTGGCAATTTGAATTATCAAAAAGTAAAGTTATGGAGCTTTATTTTTTCAACCAATAATGCCCCATAAATATAAATTTTCCTAAAAAGTTAAAAAATCAAAATTATATTTGTCAATTATTTCACAAAGGAACAAATACTGCGGTATATCACACTTATCGCTTTTGTCAATAATTTTACACTTTCTGATATGAATGTTTATAGAAAATACTTCAATGACGAACAGTTAAACGAATTAGCTGATTCGGAACCGAGTTGGGGCGTGAACGTCATCACGGTCGGTCATTATGTGCATGAACCGCATAAAAAGTACCCCGATCCCAAGCATCCCGCCTCCCATTATTTTAATTGGGAACGTGGGCGGCGGCTCAAAGAGTTCCAAATGGTCTATATTTCAAATGGCAAAGGTATTTTTGAGATGGAAAATGTTGAGCCTATTGTCGTTGAAGGCGGCACACTTTTTCTGCTTTTTCCAGATGTCTGGCATCGTTACAAACCTTTGGACAACACAGGTTGGGAAGAGTTTTGGGTCGGTTTTGACGGTCATTACGCCCAATATTTGATGCGGCAGGACTGTTTTGATGCACAAAACCCCGTTTTAAATATGGGTTTTAATACCGAATTTTTGAACATATTTATACGATTGATTGATACGGTCAAATATGAGGGCATTGCTTACACGCAAATTTCGTCCTGTTTGGTCATTCAGCTGCTCGGCTTGGTATATGCCTCGGCGTTGATGACCGAAAAATCACGTACCCGACAGGAGCAAATTATTAGGGCGGTGCGCTACAAAATACATCAAAATTGGTCAGATAATATTGATTTGGAAAAATTGGCATCGGAGCAAAACGTCAGTTATGTATGGTTTCGCAAGGCATTTAAAGATGTCATGGGTATTTCCCCTGGTCAGTATCATTTGAATTTAAAAATCGAAAAAGCGGCACAAATGCTTAAAGAAACAACGCTTTTGGTTGCTGAAGTTGCCAATCAAGCGGGTTTTGAGTCCGAATTTTACTTTTCACGCATTTTTAAAAAGAAGATGAATGTTAAGCCTTCGGATTATCGGAAGGGGATTGAAAAGTGATAAGTGATAAGTTGTCTTGTCCTGAAATAGGTTGACCTTGAAAAAGGGTTACAGGTGAACAAAAATACCCCCTCAGTCTCAAAGTAAAAATAGGCAATTTTGATTCAAAACAACATTAAGCAAAGAAAAGGCTACTCCCACAGGAGCAGCCCTTTCCATAAATACAACCAAAAAAATTATTATGTATAAATCAAAACGTCTCTTCTAATTGGCTTGGTCAGCACTCATGCGACCGATGGCACAACTGATATAAGATTTTGCCGTAGCCGACAATGCACTCAAACCTGCCGTTGTGCCTATTTCAGGATAGCCCATTTTTTTCAAGGCAATGGTTAAGACTTGCCGATTGACCCCCTCAGTATGAGCGACCGAAACTTCGCTGTTATCAAAGTCAATCGCTACATTTTCGACACCATTTATGTCTTTAAGTGTTTTTTTTATGGTCGAGCCACAACCACCACATTTTAAGTTTTCTATCTTTATAACTTCTGATATTGTCATTAAATTTTTATTTTAATTGTAACAGATTCATCATTCAATTGTTTGACATGCACCTCTTTAAGCAACCATAATAGGCTGATTTTCAAAAGCATAAGCAATTAAATCATAAGTCGTCAATATCCCGACAAGCTTTCCATCCGAAACAACTGGCAAGGCATGAAATTTATTTCGATGGAATAATGCCGCCGCATGACTGATGGGATCGTTTGGCGAAATAACAACTGAATTGGGTGACATCACTTCTTCTGCAAGCAGTGATTGAAACAGCCTATTATTCAGTTCTAAATTGGTTTTTGAATGAAAAAGGTCAACACAATGCGAAACGCGATATAAATCAATGCGACTGATAATGCCCTTCAAAGCCTCATTTTCGACAACTGGAATATGGTGAAACGCATGCGCATCAAAGAGTTCTTTGACTTTGTCAAGCGTCATATTCGGCGTCGCAACGACGAGGGTTTTAGTCATTATATTGGAAACAGGCGTGGTGATATTCATATTCAATGGTTTATACAGATAAAATGATTTGATTCAATTTTCATTACAAAGTTATAGCCCTTAGTCTTTACAAAACATGATACCCCTCAGTATCCGCGATGACCTCCGTCATTTATGTTCGAAAAGCCAACCAAATGGTTTGAAGGCTACCTCTGGTTGCAGATTGAATTGGTTAATACCGTATTGTCGGATATAGTCAACTGCCTCTTCAATGCTGTCTGTTACGAGGTAAAGCGACATATCGGCTTCCGCTATTGTACCACCCGCAACCATGCGATTTATGTGTGCCACAATATCTTGATAAAAATCTTTATCGAAAATAACGATGGGGAATCCACTCAATTTCTTAGTTTGAATGAGTGTTATGGCTTCAAAAAATTCATCAAGTGTCCCAAAACCACCTGGCATAACCACAAAAGCATAGGAATACTTGATTAACAATGTTTTACGCACAAAAAAATAGCGAATATCAACCCATTTATCGAGGTACGGATTGGTTTTTTGCTCATGTGGCAGGATGATATTACAACCGACTGAACGCCCACCGACATCTTTTGCACCGCGATTCGCAGCTTCCATGATACCCGGTCCACCGCCCGTCATAATTGTAAATCCGAGCTTGGCGATCTCACCAGCGAGTTCTTGCGTTTTCTTATAAAAAGGATGATTTTCACCAAACCGCGCCGAACCAAAAATGGTGACGCAAGGACCCACAAAATGCAAAGCGCGAAACCCTCGAATGAAATCGAGTAATACATGTAAGGTCATTTTCAATTCTGCCCGCCGTGATTGCGGTCCTGCGAGGAAGCGAATTTCTTCTTTACTCATGGTTGTCGTTTTTGATTGAAAATACTGTTTACCCTTCCCGATATAGTCGGGAGAGACAAATTTATGAATTTGATTGCATCAAAAACGCATTTTAGATAGAATAAACCCATCAACGCATAGCATCGTCGTTTGTTCGCTCAGTATAAATCATTTCAACGACAGTATTTGCAGATTCTTTGCCATTGCTTTCTTGTTCGCCCAACGTCCATTTGTCCGTCCGCGTAGTTTCGAGCCATGTCCCCCTTGACTTCCTAAAAACTTGAACAAACAAACCATATCTAACAGACAAAAACTGCTCGAATTCGCCTGTTATCGTTTCTTCAGACAAGGTAATAACGCCTTCTTTGAGCATACCGATTTCTTTCAGCGTTTGGCTCCGGTCAAAAATGAGAAATTTCGACCACGATGCCGCTTTGTCTTCGTGTGGACGTGTGAAAAACTCGATTTTCAAGTGCGGAAAAGGCTCTGAAAAGGCTTCTTGAATGTCCGCAAGCGTTTTTGAATTTGTGAGTAGTAGTTTCATGTCGGAAAATGGTGAATGGTGAAAGTGAAAAACTTGGTTTTATTTAGTTCGTTTTTTGACCATTTTTGTGGTATTCTGCTTAAAAGTCCGGGAAATTTTTAAAATTTCCCGAACTTGGGCACACTTTTAAAGACTTCGTAAAACCGTTATAAATTTTTGATAATGAACACCTTATCAATCATCAAAATGCAAAATTAGCATCGGTTTGTCTGTTGAAATAGCAATGTTTTGCGTAACGCTGTAATGCATCAAGTTTTGCCAAAAATTGCGTTTTTTGTTGACAAAAGCCAAAAGATCAATTTTGTGATGCATGGCATATTTTTGCAATTGGTCAACGACATCACCTCTGTAAATAGTGTGCATTTCGAAGGCAACACGCGGATCAGCCGCTTCGAATAACTCATCCCAAATCGTTTCCATGAGTTTGTCATTGTCCACCTTATTTTCATTAACATGAACAAAATGGATGTTTGCATTCAATAATTCAGCAAAATCAGTGATTTCACGTACGGTTTTTGGCAATGTTGAAGCATAGTTTGCAGCAAACATAATACGATTAATAGGCTGCCAAGTCGCGTCGCGTGGTATAAGAAAAACAGGACAATGTGCTTTGTTTGCAACATCAAGAGAGACCGTACCGATGATTTTTGAGACAAAATCCTGCAAACCTGTTGAACCCATGACGATTAAATCTACATCATCCCGCTTCGAGTATTGGACGATTTCATCAATGGCAAATCCTTTTATGATTTTTGATTGAACCTTGGCTTTTACCATCACTGGCGTATCGCTTTCCTGATTTTCGATAAATGATTTCATCGTTTCATTCAACGGCACTTCGTCATAGATGGAAATGGACGGAATGGAAATTTCAGAAGCGGGCAAATAATGCTCCTTGACATGAAGAACGGTAATTTCAGCATCAAAGGCCTCTGCCAAAACTTGTGCATAAGTGTAAGCATTGCGCGATGTGGCTGAAAAATCGGTTGGAACGACGATATTTTTAATATTTTTCATCTTGATTGCATTTTAATTTTAGAAAAAAAAAGTTAGCGGTCACGGATGGCCGCTAACTCCACCCAAACAACATTTAAAACACTCCTTTTACGAGACGACGAATAATAATTCGCTTTTTCTTTTCTTTTTCGGTTTTTGGCAATTCAATTTTAAAGTCAATAGTTTTATAGAAATATAATTGACTATCAATTGATTAGAATACAAAATTATACTGAGGGGGTGCTTTCTACAATGATAAAACTCATACGGGCGGGTGACGTTTCGCATCGCTGTACAGATACAATATCGGCAGCTTCGTATGGAGTGACAGATCTTTTGAGACGCTGTGGTGATTAAATTTATCCCAGAAATCCCGGTGATGCGACACGACGACGACCAAATCCATGGCATTTTTAGAGCTATAACTCCAAATACCGTTCATCACTGATTTTGCTTTGACAAACGACATGGAGTGTGGCATCGACGGCGCATATTGCTCAATATAATGGTTGAAAAAATAACGCGTTGATTCTTTTAATTCGTCATTAGCGTCAGAATTGACGTGTACAAAATGTAAACTTGACTTGAAGTATTTTGCTAAATCAACAGCGATTCGCAACGTTGCTGGCTTTGCAGAATCTTCTGACGCACCGTACAAAATATTGTGAATCCCTTGAAAATCAGCCTTTTGTGGCACAAGCAAGACTGGGCAATGCGCACCTTGTGATACTTCTACACTCACGCTGCCCAATAAACGGTCAAACCAGTTTTTCTCACCAGAAGTGCCTAAAACGAGCAAATCTACTGAGGGGTCTTCTGAGAGTTCAATCAGATATTCCGCAGCAAAACCGACACGTACTTCGGTCGTCACTTTCACCTTACTCGCAACGAGCGTATCACCTTCTGGCAAGTCATTGGTTTCTGAGATGAAATTAGACATGCGCTCCTCATTAAGCGTTTGCAGTTCCGAGATACTTGGCGCAAACTCCGTCAATTCAGGGCGTGCAGCATTAACAAAAATTTGAAAAGCATGAACCACCTTCAAATCGGCTTGAAATAGGCTTGCTAACCGATGTGAATAATGATAGGCAATGAGCGACGCATCTGAGAAATCGGTCGCAACAACAATATTTTTAAACGTTTTCATAGCTTTAGATTTAAAAGTTAATGGCTGCTTATTATCAATTGATTATACATTTTTAAATGATTTATCAATCATCAAAATGCAAAATCAACATCGGTTTGTCTGCTGAAATAACGACATTTTGCGTCACACTGTGGTGCATAAGGTTTTGCCAGAAATTACGTTTTTTATTGACAAAAGCAATAAGGTCTATATGATGGTCAGTAACGTATTTTTCCAATTGTTCGACCACATTTCCAGAGTTAATGGTATGCATTTCGAAAGCAACACGTGGGTCAGAGGCTTCAAACAGCTCGTCCCATATCGTTTCCATAAGATTATCATCTTCTGCTAAATGTTCATTAATGTGAACAAAATGGATGTTTGAGTCCAATAATTCAGCAAAACCAATGAGTTCACTCATCGTTTTAGGCAATGCTGAAGCATAATTCGCTGCAAACATTATCCGATTGATTGGCTGCCAAGTCGCATCACGTGGCACAAGGACAACGGGACAATGTGCTTTATTGGCAACATCAAGAGAAACAGTACCAATGATTTTTGAGATAATATCCTCAGAACCTGTCGTGCCCATGACCATTAAATCGACATCGTCACGCTTAGAATAATGGATAATTTCATCAATTACTTTACCCGTCACTATTTTAGATTGTACTTTGGTTTTTACCATCACTGTCGTATCACTGTCTTCATTTTCGACGAAAGATTTCATCGTTTCATTCAAAGGCGCATCGTCGAGGGCGGCAATAGCCGGAATCGGAATGAAGAACTCTGAATTTGGATATTGAGGCTCCTTGATATGTAAAACAGTGATTTCCGCATTTAATGTTTCTGCCAACATTTGAGCATACATATAAGCATTGCGCGAGGTCGCAGAAAAATCAGTCGTAACAACGATATTTTTAATACTTTTCATTTTGAATATTTTTAGTAGTGTTATAAATATATAAAATCAATCGAATGCATATAAAGCAGTATAAAAAAGTAAGCGATGACACGTTGACGCTTAATGCACCCAAATAACATTTAAAACCCGTTCTTTATGAGGTGATAAATTACTCTTTTCGCTTATTTCTTTTTGCAATGATTCAACTTATGCTGGTTCATGCCTTTTAGCATCACTGTACAGATATAATATGGGTAGTTTTGTATGAAGTGACAAGTCCTTTGAAACACTGTGGTGGTTAAATTTCTCCCAAAAATCGCGGTGCTGCGAAACAATAACGACTAAATCCATAGCATTTTTAGAGCTATAACGCCAAATGCCTTTCATCGCAGATTGTGCTTTGACAGACGATATGGCGTGTGGCATTGATGGTGCGTGTTGCTCAATATAATGGTTGAAAAAATAACGTGTTGATTCTTTTAATTCATCATGGTCTTCGGTATTGACATGTAAAAAATTTAGACTTGACTTAAAGTATTTGGCTAAATCTACAGCTATTTCTAACGTTTCGGGTTTTGCAGAGTCTTCTGAAGCGCCATACAAAATATTTTGAATGCCATTGAAATCCGCCTTTTGAGGCACAAGTAAAACAGGACAATGCGCCCCTTGCGAAACTTCAACCGATACACTGCCAAGCAAACGATTGAACCAATTCTTCTCGCCAGAAGTGCCTAAAACAAGCAAATCTACTGAGGGGTCTTTTGACCGTTCTATCAGATATTCAGCTGCAATACCGACTTGTACTTCAGTCGTCAAATTGACTTTGGTTGCAACGAGTGTATCTCCATCAGATATACTACTGGTTTCTTGGATGAATTTATCCATCAACTTCATATTGATGTCCTTCAACTCTGAAATGGTTGGTCCATACTCCGACAACTGAGGGCGAGCTGGATTATAAAAAATTTCGAAAGCATGAACAACATTCAATGACGCTTGTAAATGGCTTGCAAGTCGTTGCGCATAATGAAAGGCAGCAATAGACGCATCAGAGAAATCGATCGCAACGACGATATTTTTAAATGTTTTCATAACTTTAGATTTAAAAGATGGAAAAAGACTTTTTATACTGAGGGGTGTTTTATCTCAACATAAATAAAGCCTTAAAAAAATCATACCACCCCATAATCAGAGTCGTGCATTACCTCGGTTGACAGTGCTTTGATGATGTCATACGTTGTCAAAATACCTACTAATTCGCCATTTTCAACAACAGGTAAAGCATGAAAACGATTGATTTTGAAGACTTCTAAAGCGACATTGATCCGGTCTGTGGGTTCCAATTTGGCGAGTTTTTCGGTCATAATTTCCTTTGCTCGATGTACGTGCAAAAGCGTTTCATTGACAAAACGGTCTTCAAAATGACGGCTCAATGCTTTGTAATAAACGTCAAAATCTGTTTTGCTGATGATGCCGATGAGCGTGTCGTGGCGCACAACCGGCAAGTGATGAATATTGTTTTTGGCGAAAATATCTCTCACCACACTCAATTCCTCCTCAGGACCAATCGCTATGACTTTTTTAGTCATAATCGTAGAAACGGGTGCTAAAATGTTCATAATCAGTCGTTTTAAATGTAAAAAATATTTTTTTGTCTATCCAAAATGAGCCAATTAGTGGGCTTTTGAATCTGCATGATTGATGCCCATTAACTCATAAATCGGACACCAGCCGAGTATCGCTGTGATGAATAAAACAGGCACAACAGGAACGAGTATGTAGAAAACAGAAGCCACATAAAAGCCTAAAAAACCGCCAAGAATAGCGATAATCATACCCGCAAAAAAGCGAAATATGTTTTCCAACATGCTGAGATTGGTCTCGAATTTCATTTTTCTTATGTTTTAATATTGTTGAATAATTTAATTTTGATGCTACAAAGTTAAGCGGATACTGAGGGGGAGGCGATGAGGATGGTCAGTGTGAAAGGTGATTTGGGTCAATTGGTTGGTTATTGGGGATTGGTTTGGGACGGATCAATCCCTAATAACCAATAACCAACCAATCAACTAATGACACAACGGTGCAGGGGTCAGCATCCAAAATACTGAGGGGTCAACCATGTACGCCCGATAGATGAGAAAAACGCCGAGGGCGAATTGATAAACAGGAATGAATTTGTAGAATCGCCGAACGGCGGAACGGTGGAGACCACGACTCGCTAAAACGGTCGCAAGTATCAAAGGCATGGTGCCGATGCCAAAAATAAACATATAAGCCGCCCCTTCTATGGGGTTAAAAGTCATTAAAGACGCAGCGATTGCCCAGTAAACGATGCCGCAAGGGAGCAATCCGTTGAGCATACCGAGCGCAAAAAAGCCGCTTTTGTTTTTCAAAAAACGAGAAAAAACACGCCGCATCCGTTGTGCAAAGTGTCGATTTAGAAAACCATCTAATTGCTCTAAGCCTCGTTTTTTTACGGCTAAAACGATGAAAATCAAACCAAAAAGAACAGAAAGTGCTTGACTGAATCCGACGATGGCTATCCCTTTTCCTAAAAAGCCAAACAACAATCCGAGAAAAGCATAAGTCAAAATACGCCCAATATTGTAGGTCAATGTTTCAAAAAACACACGCCAACGCACCCCCTCAGTATAAGGCATCATCATGACCAACGGACCGCACATGCCTACACAATGTAAGCTGCTGACGAGTCCAAGTATGAGAGCGGTGTAAAGCATTTTTTCTTAATTATGAATTAAGAATGATAAATTATGAATGGTAAAAAATTGATTTCCAATGCCTTACCATTTATCATTCATAATTTATTATTCATCATTAATTAATTACTATGGGTTGTTCTTTATAATAGTCTTTTCCTGCGGCTGTCCAATCCACTTTTATTTTCCAAAGCCCTGATTGTAGCGACTTTGTGGGTAAAGCCATGTTGTTTTGGGCATCGGTTTCAATATCCAATGTTGCATCTACACCTGTTTGAGAGGGGCGAAATAACAACACTTTACCTGATGGTTTTGACAAATCCGTAGGAAAATTGAGCATAATGTCACTGCCTGTCGAGTCGAGGGCTATTTTTAAATCAGTTGTCAATCGTCGTGCATTTTGCATTTTGTCATAATGCGTTTGGTAATTGATGTCGTCATCATAATAGTCTTTTTTGACTAAACCCACATCGTGTTGGGTGGATTGATAGGCTAATCCAAGCATGGATAGCGCAAAGAGTGTATATACGAGGGCGATGCCCTTTCCCCAATTGAGTTTCATTGTTGCATTGTTTTATGGTTATAAAACTGTTGTTTACTCAGATTTACTAAATTTTAAAAATTTAGTAAATCTTCATATCACACACTTTAATTCATCGGTCCGACAAAACTTGTTTTGACCTTATCCATGAGTTTGCCATTAGCATATACTTCGATATAAAGTGTTGTTTTCATACCCGTTAATTTCGATTTTTCCATTTCGATGAAGAAAACACCATCAGTCATTTTGCCTGCCGATACTGAGGGGGTCGTGACGTTGCCGACGTATTTTATTATGCCTTCGTTGTCTTTCATTTTTATGTCAAGCGGTAAATCAACGTGCGTTTTATTAATGATTTGGAAGGTGTAAAGGTTGCTAATATGCTGATTATCAACTTCTTGATACATCTGCCCTGGACTGCGTAATATAAGCATTTCAATATCGGTACGACCTGTTATCAGAAAAACATCTAAGATTAAAAGAAGGCTCAAAACGACTGAGTAAGCTGCCACACGCGGTGTCCAAATCTGTCGTTTCCCTGCTTTTATACCTGTCAAAGAGTCGTAGCGAATAAGCCCTTTTGGGCGATTAACTTTAACCATTACTTCGTCGCACGCATCAATACAAGCGGTGCAATTGGTACATTCTAACTGCGTTCCGTTGCGAATATCAATGCCTGTGGGACACACCTGAACGCAAAGATTGCAATCAATACAGTCACCCAAAGGCTTAGGTTTCGGTGGTTCAATTTGGGTTACACTGTCTTGAATATTTTTTAGAATATTGCTCGTAGCGGCACAATCTGCGCAGTCGGGACAGTCGTTTTTACAAGGCTCTTTTTTAACGGATTCTTTTTGTTTTTTAATTTTTCCACGTGGTTCGCCACGAATGAAATCGTAAGCAACAACGATGCTATCAGGTACAAGCAGAACGCTTTGAAGCCTTCCGTAGGGGCAAATAGTGGTGCATACCTGTTCGCGCAAGCTGGCAAAAACCCAATAGAAAATGAATGAAAAACCTATCATTGACCCAAAACCCATTAGGTTTTTACTGAGGGGTTCATTCATAATTTGTAAAACGGCTTTCATGCCAATACTATAAGCCAAAAAGTAATTTGCAACGACGACTGCAATGAGAAAGAATAGGGTGTGTTTCAATGCTTTCTTTCGCAACTTTTCTGGCGACCAAGGAGCCGCAT
>JAYSQG010000583.1:0-5104 GCA_043721685.1 Saprospiraceae bacterium
GGTACGACGATTGGACGATTGGTGCAAGCCCTGTAACGGCTAAATTGCTCAATGTTTTGACCTATACTACAGGTGTTGAAGCCAATGATACGACATTCAGAACATCTTTCCCTTATGTGCAAACGCCTTGGAGTGGCTTCGGTCGCTGTGGTGGTGGTCAGATTTCAACAGCAACAAAAGATGTAGGGCAAAGCAGCCTTGGTTTACAAGCACCGTTAGCTGTTTTGAATCAAAATTACCCGAACCCAGTATCAGAGTCAACGACGTTCAAATACCATGTTTCTGCCAATGCTCAAATCAACTTAAGCATTTATGACCTAAACGGTAAATATATTGACAATGTCGTCAACCAAAACCAACAGGCAAACGACTATCAAGCGACTTGGCGACCAAGAGACCTGCCCACAGGTTTTTATCTCGCTGCCATCCGTGCCAATGGACGTTTGGTACAGACGATAAAAGTTAATGTAGTTAAATAAAATGTGAGAGTGAATAATGATGAATGATGTAGGATGAATGCCTTTAAGTAGTCAAATACTGAGGGGTCTGTTTGTCCTACATCGTTCATTTTTTTTTAATTCAAACTAAATCCTAACATCATGAAAAGAAAAAAACTCTTTTACTTCGGCTTTTGTGGGTTCTTCTTATTGCGGGTTTGGGCGTTAGAAGGCTTTGCAATTGCGTCAACATCCATGCAACCGACCTTAAAAATAGGCGATTGGATTTGGATAAACAAACTCCCTTTCACCCAAATTCAGAAAAACGACATCGTTGCCTTTCGCTTGCCAACTCATAAAAAGGAGAGATATGTCAAACGCTGCGTATGTTTGGCTGGCGATACGATTCAGGACATCAAAGGACAATATAGCCCTTCACAAGCCCTCATCATTCCTCGAAAAGGACAAAGGATAGCATTAACTGAACAAAATTTTACTTTTTATCAACCTATTATTCAAGCCTATGAAAACAAACAAGCGAGTAGAGTAGGCAAGGACTTCTATATCAACAATCAAATAACACAAGACTATACATTCACACAAAACTATTTTTATACCACTTGTGATAATCAAACTGAAATGGCTGATTGTGGTTTGATACCTGAATCCAGTCTTATTGGTAAGGCGTTGTTTGTTTGGTAGTTAAAAATCGTTCTGAAAACGTGTTGATACTGAGGGGTCTGTTCAGACATCACATGCCCGATGATACATTCCCGAAAAGCATATTTTAAAGAAAAAAATGCCAAAAAAGCATGAAAAAACGTTGTTTTCAATAAAAAGTTATTCGATATTTGGGCTTTACTATTCAGAAAACAACATCTATTATATACTGTTGAGAATGTGGGTTAAACATAACAAAAATGAGAACAGAAAGAGACAAACTATGGAAAGCCGCTTTTCGCGGCTATTTTAAAGCATTTTTTGGCTTCTTTTTCCGAAAATACGACCGTCGTATAGACTGGTCGAAAGGCGTGACGTTCTTGGACAAAGAACTTGAAAAACTCTATGCTCAATCTGAACAGCAAAATCGGGTTGCGGATATATTAGTCCGATTATATCTAAAAACTGGGGAAGCCATTTGCATACTATTGCATATTGAGATACAAGGCTATACAGATGCCGCTTTTAGTTATCGCTTTCACCAAATGCGTTATCGTATTGAGGAATATTTCGATGAATTTCCAGCCATGTTGGCTATTTTTACAGATGATAATCCTAATTTTCATCCAAAACAATTTCAAAAAACGGTATTGGGTTCTAAGACACTGACGACCTTCAATACCTATAAAGTGATGGAAAACCCGCCATCTACTTATGCTGACCCAAATAGTGCTGTCGCTATCATTATGGAGGTAGCGTATCAAGCAACACAAACGAAAACGCTAAAAGATGACGACAAAATAAATGTTAATTTACAGATAATTCGCAAGTTGTTCGCAGCTGGATATGATAAATCTGATGTAGCACACTTATTGAAATTCATCGAAAATTATGTGAAGTTTGACAATCAAAATTTTTACAGTATCTTTGGAAAAAAAATAGATGATATGAGACAATTTGAAACAGAAGAAGACATTTTATTTGTTCTTGATACACGCAGACAATTAGAAAGAGCTGAACAAGAATGTGAGCGTGAACGTCAAGAAAAGGAGCATGAACGTCAAGAAAAAGAACGTTTAAGCATTGTCAGTGTCCGATTGATGCTGAATCAAGGGCTTGATGTGCATGTGATTGCTAAAGTTGTCGGTTTACATGTTGAAGACGTTTTGGCAATCCAAGAAAAATATAAAGGACATAACTCGATTGATGATTTTTTAAATAATTGATAACAGGATAAAATACCCCAAAACGGCTCTGACGTACTTAAGACTTGCCTTACCTAATTGACAAAATTTCATGGCAGTAAAAAGCCCAATGATGTACACACCATTGGGCTTATCCCATTATTGAAAAGAGTTTTACTGCTTGATAAACTTAACCTGTTCTCCACCCACTTTAAGAAAATAAGTGCCTTGTGGCAATGCCGATACGTCAATACGTTGCGCCATTTTACCCATTAGAACTTGTTGCCCTAAAAGGTTGAAGATGTGGAACGTATTTGTTTCGTTCCGCACAAGGTCAACATCTGTTTCGATTATCAACATATTAGAGACAGGATTTGGGCTCACTTTCAGTTTGCTGTTGCCTTTGTTTGCTACCGAAATGACTTTTGACAGCGTTTCTTTACCATTATTGTCTATTTGCCGCAAGCGATAGTAGCTTGTACTGAGGGGGGTGTTATCTGTAAAGTTATAGGTTGAATGACTGCCTTTTGCTTTAACAAAACCGATGTTGTCAAATGCCTTTCCATCGCTGCCGCGCTCAATTTGGAAACCTTTGTTATTCACTTCGTTAGCCGTTTGCCAAGTGAGGAGATTACCCCCCTCAGTATTTTTGCCTTTGAAATCCAATAACTCAACAGGTAAGACAGAGCCGTTGATGTTGACGATGATATTGTTCGAGTTGGTTTGAATTGTTGTGTTCGGCGGCGTTGTTGGAGAAAATGTTGCACCACCATCCGTTGAATACAGAACAGTTAAATTATTAAAGCCGCTTACACTACCGCCTGTCGAGTTAAAAATGGTGTAGCTGCCAGCTTCGGGGCTTGTTAAAATTAATTTCAAAGTGCCATCAAGCTCGATATTTCCCTCTGATTCGAGTTTGTCGGCATCGTCGGCAATTCCTGCATTGCCATAACCGCCTGTGATTTCCATTTCATAAATGGAGGTGGGCGTTGAAGATACTGATGGGTTAATCGTCAAAGTGCCGGGCGAACTGCCAGGGGCAAGTGTGCCAGTAACGACATAAGGGCTACTATAATTTAGCACACCGCAGCCTCTTAATATCGGCATAACATTTGGCGCGGTACAGTTATCAAAAGGCACTGTAATATTTGCCATTGTCCCAAATTGTATCGTTCCACAATTGACGATACTGTTCGTTCCACTAACAGGGCTGATGTTCAAGCTCCCATAAGCCCTTAGGGTTGATGCGGTATTATTTTTTAAAGAAGCATTGGTCAAATTAGCTGTAAAATCAGATTGGAAAGAAGTTTCATTATTGAGCGTAACTATTGCATTATTTATTTGAAATACGATAGTGCCAACTTGGGTTATTAAGTCGTAAATAGACGTATTTACGCTAAAGCTGATAGTAGCATCACCATAAATAACTGGACGGACAGTCGCATCTGGAATCTGACCACACGACCAATTTCCTGCAACATTCCAATCTCCAGACGCACCACCAATCCATTGGCAAGAGCATTTGTAATTGTCAGTGGCACAAGTTGCTTTAGCTGCTGATTTAGTCATACATCCTGCGGCATTTCCCGAAATCGTGATATTTGTACCGCTTCCACAAAGTTCACTACAAATAGCATAAGCTGAACAATTGCTTAAACTTGAATTATTTGTAATTGTCAAATTTGCGCTACTGTTGAACCAATTGTAATCCCCTATGCCTGAAAGACTGGTGAGAACAGGGTTTCCTGTAATAGTTACATCAGACTCAACCGTTTGAAGCGCACCTAAGCCCGTCAAGTTGGGGAGTGCTGTGTTCTGAATCGTCAATGTGCCTTTTATAGTCGTAACACCACTGAGTCCATTCAGATTTACAATGTTGGCGCCAGAAATAGTCAGATTCCCTTTAATTATATCACAATTTGGGTAGCTTGCCCCGAAAGTATTTATCTGAGCCTGAGTTGTAAAATTAAAATTGCCAGTAGGGGGGCATTTAGTACAAGCAGCCGTGACTTCTGCCACGCCAATACAGTTGCCATTGTTTGCATTCCTAGAAAAATAAGCACCTGTAAGTTTATTGCAAATTGCAGCTACGGCACAGTCTGTTATATTTTGATTATCGACGATACTGACAGTACCGCCGATGGTAATAGTGTGGTCTAAAGCGGTCAAATTGCCAAGTAGAAAATGACGAGAAATCTCAAGGCTGCCGCCGATAGAAATTAGGTTTTCTAATCCTTGCAATGTACTCATCGCACAATTGCTTATAGTAAAGTTTCCGCCTATGGTTCTTAAATTTCTTAAACCATTTATAGTATTGCAGCCGTCTCCTCGCAAACGCACACAGCCGCCAACAGACGTCAGATTGGATAAACCTTCTAAACTTGTTAAATAGCAACTTTGTTCAATGATAAGGTCGCCACTGATAGTTCTAAGATTTATTAAAGGATTGAGTGTGGTGATATTATTGCAGACCTCAGAACCTGGACCTGTAATCCAAATATCACCGTGAAAATCTTGAGTAGAACTGTTAAAGCTATTAATTTGGCTTTGACTAACATATACATTTGTTGGTGATGTCGTGCAGACTTGAGCGTTTAACTGAAAAACTACAAAAGAAAGCACGAAGAGTAAAATTCTGTTTTTCATAAGTGAATTGTTTTTTGAAATGAAGAAATGAGTTTGAAAATACCCCCTCAGTATAAATGGGGGGAAGACCATTTTTAGACAAGCAGTTTAGGAAATCACCCGCCCCATTCAGCGAAGCGGGTGACTGCCTTACTCAATTACTGTTTCGGACCAACATACACCTGTACGACTATGCTT
>JAYSQG010000584.1:0-9961 GCA_043721685.1 Saprospiraceae bacterium
ATTGTCTCGCATATTAACACGACGAAATCGAAGAAAACGAAAAAATAGAAGCCGAAAATTATCAACCACATGACGAATTGATAGGAACACAAAGACCTAATAATATCGGATAACTCCAAACTCATTGTATAGTTTCCGAACCATTTTATATAAAGCAACTGTGATGAATATAGGCTTGTAACAAACTTTACTATTTGCATGAAAAATGTTATTTTTTGCTTATACTTATGCTCTCCAAAAAGAAACAGAAAAAAGCCTTTTTAAAAATCATCCATAAATAACCAATTTTGACATTAAAGAAATGTAAAATTAGTCGAAAACATAGTATCTGATAAATATTCGTAGTAAATATTATCTAATACTTTGAAAGTAGTATAAGTGTAATTTATTTGCAAATTTACAATATAATCAACCATATTATTGATATATTTGTCACTAAATTATTAATAAATAAATTATTTGAGTACATGAACCTTATAGAAATTGCTGACAAATTTCCAACACCATTACATACCATAGAGTTTTTTTAAAAACACCGTTGGTCAAAAGGTGTCACTTGTCCACACTGTTTGTCAACTTCTATTAGCCCTCGACTGATATGTTTGAAACATTAGTCAAGGCTTCAATGATGGTCAAAATACCATCTGCGATTATTCACGACCCGAACAAACCTAAAACTACGGCAAAGCCTTTGAAGAAAGGGCATTTAGGCAGTAAGAAGCCAAAAACGCCCAAAACTAAGTAATAAACAGAATAAGCTATCTTTGTGTTAAAAAGATAGCTTATTGATTATCAATTAATTATGTGTACCATAAAGTACATAGTTCCGTTTATCTTTGCACAAAATTTATGGACAATGAAATTTGTAGATATAAAAAATGATATTGCCTTTCGAAAGATTTTTGCCAATGATAAGAAAACCGAAATCTTGATTTCCTTTCTAAATGCGGTGATGCACTTAGAAGGGGATAAACGTATTAAAGCTATCACGATTGCTAATCCGTTTCAGCTACCTATATTGCCCAATATGAAAACGTCCATTATTGATGTTAAAGCAAGAGACTTCAAAGGGAATACTTACATTATCGAAATGCAAGTTGCTGATGTGTTAGGCATGGATAAGCGATTGCTGTATTACACGAGTAAAGAATACAGTCAACAAATTGTAAGCGGTGAGAAATATACAGAACTCAATCCTGTTATTTTCATCGGTATTTTTGATTTTGACTTTACCACAGGTACAGAATACCTATCGCATCATGCTATCTGTAATGTTGAGACGAAAGAACGTGTCATTAAAGACATGGATTTTTATTTCATTGAGTTAACAAAGTTTAACAAACTTGAAAAAGACTTGACTGATATAACGGATAAATGGATTTATTTCATAAAAGAAGCCGAAAATCTTGATGTTATTCCAAGTAATCTGAATGATGACGGTTTAAAAGAAGCGTATAAAGATGCTAACCAAAATACATGGTCGCAAGCAGAATTAGATGCTTACAATTATTCAGCTATGCGAGAGCAAGATGATAGAGGTAGAATTGCAAAAGCTGAACAAAAAGCATTGCAAAAAGGAGTAGAGCAAAAAGAAGTTGAAGCCACAATAGGTCTTGATAAAATTGGCTTACCAAAAGAAAAAATTGCAGAAGCACTCAATATATCCATAGAAAGAGTAGCACAAATCATAGAAAATCATAAAAAACAAAGCTAAATACTGAGGGGGTAAAATCAAATAAAAAAACCGCCGGACACCGCACTTACGAAAATGCCGTTTTAAAAGCCTACTTTCCAACAAGGAAAGTAGGCTTTATTGTTATTCCCCATCAAAAATTGAAAACCGCTTTCACACTCACATTCCTTCCTTGATTGAAAACCCCTACTCTACCTGTCGCCAAATTTTCAGGTGCGTATTTCAGGCGACTCAAATGACTTTGATACGCCACATCACCTAAATTTTCGGCACTAATGAAAAGGCTTATAAAATCTTTACGTTTAAAAGCTTTTATGTTGCCACCGATGCCCGCACTCAATAAAGTATAAGCAGGCGTAGCGGTTTCAGTACCAAAAGCGGCATAAAAACGGTTTTGTGCAAAATAATGGTCAATGGCAAATTTGATATAAACATCGTTCAACAAATTGCCTACACTTTTAAATTGTGCTTTCAATTCACCTCGATATTTTGCGGCAGGAATAAAAGGCAAATATTTGGTGCTGTCGGGCTGATTTTGTTGAATGGCTTGAACGAAGGAAAACGCATTTTCGATATGCAGCCAATCCAAAGGATGCGGGTGAATGTCCACATAAATTTCGCTGCCCAAAAGCCGCGCATTGCCTTGTGTGAACTTGTAAGCGGGTATATTATCGGAAGGATTTGGTATTGAATCACCGCCTGCAACGCTTGTCAGTTTTTCAGAAAAAATATAGTTAGAAATGAAATTGGCAAAAGGCGTTAATTCAAATGTCACGTGGTCGCTGTTTAAAAAATACGCCACATCTATTTGACGACTGATTTCAGATTTTAAATCTGGATTGCCGTATTCATACCTGTAAGTACCTTCATGCACGCCATTTGAACCGATTTCTGCAATATTGGGCGCACGAAAGCCTTGTGAGAGATTGAATTTTAAAGTTTGATTTTTACTGATTTGATACGACAAACCTAAGCTACCTGTATAACTGCTGTAATCTTTTTGAAAGGCAGGAAACTTCAATTCAGTCGTACTATTTTTAACGGTTGTCGGTCTTTCTAAACTGTCTAAAATGAGTTCTTGCCCTTTGATATGCCTATTGTCAAGGCGCAAACCCGCAGCGAGGGTTAGTTTTTTATCAAAATGTTTTTCAGCAAAAGCAAATCCACCGACATCAAAAAGACTATAATTGGGTATTAAAAATTCTAAACCTTTATTCACATTTTTTTGCTGCATACCGCTTGCGCCAAATGCCAATTCCCAACCATGTATGTCTTCAATATTGTATCGTGCACTGTAATTGAATGTAGATAAATCGAAATACAATGCCGTATTATCGGGGTTTAAAACATCGCCATATTCACGGCGTTTGTTGTTTTGAAAACCCAAATCAATATCCAGTATGCCTTTGTTGAGTAGAAAATGATTATTAGATATAATCCTTTGATGGTTAATGACTTGATGCGGAAAACCGATGCTGCGACTATTCAAATCATTGGACGTTGCATACACCTTTTCTGTCGAACCTAAGCCATTGGGTTTCTCAAAAGTAAAGTGACCAAGGCTGTCTCTCCCCCCCTCAGTAACTCCGAGTTTTGAATTAAAAGTATTGAGCGTCAAATGCGTATAACCCCAATTTTTGGAAACGCCTACAAACAAAGCACCATCAATTTCCTTAAATCCTGAATTATAAACGGTGCCATCGTATGCATTTTGATAATTCCCTGCCCCTTTTTGACTTATTCGCGCCAACCATTGTATATCTTTTTTATTACCCGCATTGGACAATGAATAGCCAAAAAGGTTGTTATTTGTTTGATAATTGGACACAAACTGCGTTTTTATGGATTCAGGCTGCGGCGATTTAGGTGAAATAAAATTCAAAACACCTGCAATGCCATCAGAGCCATACATCAAACTGCCTGGACCTTTGACGATTTCGATTTTATCAATCGCATATTCATCAATCTCAATGCCGTGTTCGTCGCCCCATTGTTGCCCTTCTTGACGTATGCCATCGTACAAAGTAATGACCCGATTGTAGCCTAAACCACGAATCATCGGCTTAGAAATCGCTGCACCCGTTGTTATTTGATTGACACCTGGCACGTTCTTCAAACCATCAATCAGATTCGTAGAAGAATTTTGATTCAGTGCGTTTTTATCTACAGCTTTTATGACCAAAGGACTTAATTTTAACTCCGTAGAGTGCGTAACCGCTGTGACAACAACCGCATTCAACTCTGAAACCGCAGAACTTAAAAGAAACGCAAGCGTCGTATTTTTATCAATTTTTACGCGCTCAATATGATTTTTATAACCAATGTATTTGACTTCAAATAAATAATTGCCATTTGGTACATTGTCAAAAGAAAAATGACCATTTTCGTCTGTCGTTGTGCCTGTTTTTAAGTCCGTGATATAAATGATGGCTTCTATCAAACCTTCTTTTGAATCTTCATCTTTTACCGAACCCGTTATTTTGTTTTGAGCAATTGCGCCTTGATTAATAATAAAAAAGATAGCTATGATTGATAGGAATGTCTGTTTCATTTTATATTGTTTTAATGACAAATAAGGCTATTTGTCCATTTTTTTAATGAAATTAGTCCCTTTTTGTCATTCTGAACGCAGTGAAAGAATCTATTTAAAAATATAAACAGATTCTTTCACTGCGTTCAGAATGACAAAAAGGAATGGAGATAAATGCTGTTATACCCCCTCAGTATAAAAGTAATTATCGTTCAGTTTTGGTGATAAAATAAGGATAAAAGCATGGACAAACGCCCAAACTAATAACCAATAACAATTAACCAACAACCAAACAAGGCGGCGCACGAAGAGATTGGAAGATGTATGTACGGGAAAGTACAAAAGAGATAAAAGCAAAATGGCTTTTAACAAATATGTCGGAAGGTCTATCTAATTGAAAAGAAGACAATTGGAGTTCAAAAAAGGAGAAAGTAAAATCGCAAAGCTGACAAGCGTGTTGCAAGTGTTCGTAGTCATGTAAATGCAAATCGCCTGCTTTGGCATCACAAATTTCAACGGCAGCATGACTGTGTTCGACCACAATATGCCATTCCTTTGCACCAAAGGCAATGAATATTAACAAAGCAAGAAGTAATCCTTTTGCTTTGAAAGCGATATGTTTTGTGTGCTTTTTCACGTATAACTACTTGAATACGAATAGTTTGTATTCCATATTTTAAAAAAGAAAACAAAGATACATCCAATAGTTTGGTTGTTTGAGACAAGACAGTTTTATTTGCCAAACAACAGTTACTTTGACACAACTAAAACAATTCGTCAATGAAGGCTTTACAGAAATTAGGATTTCCAGACAATACTAAACTATTGATTATTCATGCCGATGATGCGGGTTTGGCACATGCTGAAAATCAAGCAACGATGCAGGCATTGGCAAAAGGAGTGGTCAATTCAACCAGTATTATGATGCCTTGTCCGTGGTTTTACGAAATGTTGGAATTTTCAAAACACAATATGGCGTATGATTATGGCATACATTTGACATTGACGTGTGAATGGAAATATTATAAATGGCAGCCCATTTTGCCCATTTCAGAAGTACCAAGTTTGGTGGATGACAATGGTTTTATGCACCGAACCAGACAGGCATTTAAAGAGGTTGCAAAACTCGAAGATGTCAAAAAAGAGCTCATTGCACAAATAGAAAAAGCATTCAAATATGGGTTAAGACCCAGTCATTTAGATGTTCATATGTACACTTTGGGTTTAAAACCTGAATTTATCGCCTTGTATAGAGAATTAGGACAGACATACAAGTTACCCCTATTGTTGAATAAACAAATCATAGAATCGTTTGGTGTCAATGCTGATGAATGTCTGTTAGAAGATGATTTATGCGTGGATAATCTGTTTTTTGGCGATTTTAGAGATTATGAAAAAGGCGAATTGGCAGCTTATTATTCAAACGTTTTGGAAAATTTACCCACTGGCTTAAACGAGATTCTAATTCATCCTGCATTTGACAGTAGAGAAATGCGGGGCATCTCGATTGAACATCCCAATTTTGGTGCGAAATGGCGACAAATTGACTATGACTATTTTACCAGCGTTGAATGTCGTTCAATCTTGGAGAAAAATGATATTCAATTGATTACTTGGCGGATGATAAAGGATATTTTATATGGCGTTTCATAGGAAATGATGAATTTACAAACCGTTGATTTTCAACGGTTTTCTAAAAGAAAATTTGTCAATTCTTAATAATTTTCTTTGTCAACCTTTCTTTTCCAACTTGGATTTGAACAAAATATATGCCCACAGGCAATGCTGAAATATCAAATTGCTTAGCCTGTGTTCTCATTACCTCCTGCCCTACTCCATTCAAAACAGCAATGTTTTCAATTGAAATATTGCCTGTTTCGATAAAAAGCCCCCCCTCAGTAATTGAAGGAAAAACGCGGATTTTTTCAGATAAATCAGATGAAACTGCTGTAGTTTGACCACAAGGATTGGGATTTATCGAGCTGCACACAGGCATAACAATATTATTGAACACATTGCCATCGTAACGATAAGTGATCAATTCAGTAACTGCATTTGGCAAACATGAAACCGTACCCGATACTTCCAGATACTTCAAAGACTTTGGTAATTGTGGTAAACACTTCAACAAAGGGTTAGAAAAACAGCTTAAAAGGATGATATTTGGCGGTAAATCGGGCAGTTTTGACAAATTATTGGACGCACATCCCAAATCTGTAATTGAATTAGGCAATACCAGCAAACTGCTTAAATTGTTGTAAGAGCAATAAAAACTTTGTAACGTATTCGGCAAAACGGGCAAAGTCGACAGCCTATTTTGAGAACAATTGAACACTTCAAGATTTTTGGGCAATTCGGGTAATGAGGTCAAAAGATTGCCATAACAATGAAAAACGGTTAAACCGCTTGGCAAAACGGGCAATTGAACTAAACGATTGTTAGAACACCGAAAAGTCTTCAAATTAATGGGTAAAAGTGGCAAAAATGTCAAATCATTGTCCGCAACATTGAGCGAAGTCAGATTACTAAAGCCATGAATACCCGTCAAATCTGTAATATGGTTCGTCAGAGTTATGCTTCTTTGCGTTTGAGCGATTGCTGTCAAATTATTGGCAGTATCAATACAAGTTGGACACTGCCATCTGATGGCTGCTACCAAATTCGTATCAACAATACGTTGTGCTACAAGTGAACTATGTAGAAAAATATATGAGAGTATGAGGACGATGTTTTTCATGTTGTTTAGCATTTTTATCGAAAAATGAAAAAGCGAAACGCGTTAAACAAAAGTAATAAATAAACGTTAAGGGACTGCAAAACAGCCCAAAGTCTTAGGGTTTTTCTATTAACTTTGCGCATTACTTCACCTTATAAAAACAAATTTAATGAAAAGGTTTATTGTATTCATAGCTATTTTGTCAACCCTGACAACCCTATCCGCTCAAGGCATTGCCTTTGAAAAAGAAGAAACAGCATGGGCTGATATTTTGAAAAAAGCCAAAGCCGAAAACAAAATCGTCTTCGTAGATGCTTACACAACTTGGTGCGGCCCTTGTAAAGTGATGTCAAAAACCATTTTTCCACAAAAAGAAGTGGGTGATGTGTTCAATGCTCGTTTTGTCAATGCAAAAATTGACATGGAAAAAGGTGAAGGGCCTGAAATTGCTAAAAAATATGGTGTTAGAGCTTATCCGACCTATATTTTTGTCAATGGCGATGGCGAATTGGTGCACCGCAGCTTAGGCAGTATGCCCGCAGAAAAATTCATCGATGTTGGTGAAGCGGCTTCTGACCCTGAACGCCAGTTTTATTCGCTCAAAAAGAAATATGAAGGCGGAGAACGTGGTGCGGATTTCTTGAAAAACTTTGCTTATGCTTGCGAAAGTGCTCAAGAAACAACTATGTTACCCACTGTTGTTGATGCTTATTTAGCAACGCAAAAGGATTGGTTGACGAAGGATAATATGAATTTTATTTTAAAGTTCGGTACAAGTATCCAAAGCCCAATGTTTGCTTTTATGGTCAAAAATCAAGACGCTTTTGCAAAGGAATTAGATCAGAAAGACTTTAAAGCACAAATTGACCAAATGGCGTTTATGGGTGTTGCGAATGCAACATATAACCGTATGAAAGGTGAATTTGATTTTGAAAAAGCGAAAGAATTGGGTGCGAAATACCTATCTCAAGACATGCTGGATAAGTCTTTGAGTAATATGACTTTGGCGCAGTTTCAGATGAAAAATGATATGCCCAATTATATAAATCAAGCGATTACGCATTTTGAAAAATACCCATCTCTAAGTGCGCAGGAGTTGAATCAAGTTGCTTGGACTTTTTATGAAAATTCAACCGACAAAGCACAATTGCAAAAAGCCTTGTCTTGGTCTTTAAAATCTGTCGAAATTGATGACCAATTTGCATTTAATGATACCGCTGCAGCTCTTTATTTCAAATTAGGAGAAAAGCAAAATGCTAAAACCTATGCTGAAAAAGCCATCAAACAGGCCAAAGAAACGGGACAAGACGCCACTGAAACGGAAGCCCTTTTGAAGAAAATAGAAGCAATGTAAATACTCAATGATGAAATATGAATGATAAATGATGAATTAAGCGACATAAAATACTGAGGGGTCACATCATTTATCATTCATATTTCATCATTACCTTTTTGTACATATACTCCACTTTTGCCCTTGCCCAGGGCGTTTTTCGAAGAAAGACGAGACTTGATTTAATGCTCGGTTCGTCTATAAAGCATCTGATTTTGATGCGTTTCGCCATCTTTTCCCATCCTACTTTTTCAACCAATTCTGTTAAAATCGCTTCTAAGGTTTTGCCGTGTAGTGGGTCATTGGATTCTATTTCTGCCATTTTTATTATTCTTTTACAAATTTGATTCTTGAAATACCCCCCTCAGTATTTTCCACCTCTAAGATATAAATTCCTGATGATAAGTCATTTAAAGGTATTCTTTTTTGATAGTCTTTTTGAACTAAAACGCCTTGGAAATTATAAATTTTAACCGTTTTCAAGTCATTTATTCCATCAACTATCAAAACATCTTTTGCTGGATTAGGATAAACAATCAACTTGAGATTTTGATCTTTTTTGAAAACAGCTACTGTTTTAGAATACTTGAATTGCCCATCATTGTCCACCTGTTTCAAGCGATAATAAACGATTTTATCTGTTGAAAACGTTGCGTCATCGTAAGTATAATCCAATTTTTGACTTGAATGTCCTGCCGCTTTTACTTGTCCTATGGGTGAAAACTTAGAGCCGTCTTTACTTTTTTCAATCGAAAAATAATCAGAATTAAGTTCTGTAGCTGTTGTCCAATCCAATCTAACAATTTTATTATCAAGTAGATGTGCATTGAATGACAATAATTCGACAGGAATAATAGGCACATTTGGCAAATTAAATTTAGCCATAACTGGATAATGGTCAGTTGTTTTTGAGCCATAACTTGTAATATAAGTCTGCGGCGAACCGACTCGGGCAGTCAGAAACGCACTGCTCATTTCATTAGAACCGATGATGTGGTCAATCATATCCATAAAGCCAGTTGTGCTTTTTGCACCTGCATTACTGAGGGGGAGCGTAAACAAACTGTAACGAGCAGGGTCATTGATGTAGGCAATAAAAGTACTCGTATTTGTCGGCACAAATGAAACCGTTTCATCTAAATCATCATTAAAATCGCCAGACATGATGAAAGGCAGATTCGGATAACTCGCATCTAAGACCGTTTTCAGTTTTTCAACATCATATTTTCGCATATCATAGACCTCTTGGGCTACGTTTGCGCTTGTATTTGCTCTACCATGAATACCTACAAAACCCATATATCGTGTCGTGCCATTGATGTTTACATTTGCAGTCATCAAATAAGGCAAGCGACCAGAAGCCCAAAAACGGGTGCGGGTGTTCGGATAATCAGGCAATAAAGTTGTATCGTTTTTAAACTCTCTCAAAAGAGGTAAAGCCGTCACGTTGCTGAAAACGGTATCTTTATACACAAAACACAAACGTTGACCATAAGCATCGGCAGACGGCGTATTGCTGTAACTGTACTCAAATGAGCATTTGCAGGAATATCCAGGAATAGAAGCGACCATTGACTTGAAACCAATTGAATCCGAGACCTCTTCAAATTGGTAGATATCAGCATTTATTGTATTCATAACTGTTTTGACGTTAGCGGTTTGTAACGCATTGTCACTGGGTCCCAATGT
>JAYSQG010000585.1:0-18781 GCA_043721685.1 Saprospiraceae bacterium
TATGACTATGAAAATGGTAACGAATTGATTCCAACGATTGATAAATACGCCCGTTATGCCCAAAAAGAAGATGGCAAATGGGCGTTCAAAAATGCGCTCGTCAATCATTGTTGGAAATTGTGGCATTCATGTGTCATCACTTGGGACGGTTTGGTTGTGCCTTGTTGTTTCGATAAAGATGCCACGCATCAACTCGGCGATTTGAAAGAAGCCACTTTTAAAGAGGTATGGCACAACGGCTCATACAGCCGTTTTCGCAAAGCGATTCTGAAAGGACGTGAGGAAATTGATATTTGTACGAATTGTACTGAGGGGTGTAAGGTGTGGGCTTAAATTAGAGAATTTCTCAAATTTTTGAAAGAAAGAAGAAACGCCCATAATAAACTGCCTAAAGCTTTCAGATTTATTATCATCAGTTTGTAAAGAAAGGTATTTTGAAATAGCCTTTGCAGAGGCAATTTTTTGAAATTCAGGAAGTATGTTTTTTAACTCTTCGGCAGCATTCAAGTTATCGGGGTTTCTAAATTTATCTTTACGGACAAATTTTTCCATTTTAAAACGAGGGTAAGCCGTTTGAATAGCTTGCATATCTCCTAAAAACCATGCTTCTAATTCGCGACAAGCAATACGAACTAAAACAGGACAATCGCCATTTTGCACACACATATCGGACAATTTTCTTTTTAAAACCTTACAATCATTAGCATCTTGGTCATGAATAATGATAATGCCAGCAGGTTCATGATAGTGCGAAAAGACTTTTATTTTTCTTGGAATTGATTTTTGTAAATCGCTTTTTCCTTCATGCGCCCTTATAAAGTAATTGTGACCTAATGCCCAATTACTCGATACAATTTTAGGCAGAATGTTTTCTAAAACTGCCTGCATTGAAGGTTCTTCTGTTAGTATTTCTATTCTGGGCATCTTGTTTTAGCTTTTGGGTCCACTACCTTTAAAATAACCTTGTTTCCATAGTGAGCCTAATAAATCTCCTTCTTTTACAAGGTTTTTAACGACTTCATCATCTTTTGCACGTTGAATTGACGTGTAACCATTTGGTTTATTCAACCAAAATAATTCTTCAATATTCAAAACATTGACAAAATCGGGTGAATGTGTTGAAATAAAAACTTGTCCGCCTTTTTGTGCATATTCTCTAAACTCTTCAGCCAATTCTGTTAGAAGTTCAGGATGAAGGTAGTTTTCTGGTTCTTCAACACATAACAAAGGGTGAGGAGTTGGGTCATTTAATAAAATAAGATAAGCAAACATTTTAATTGTTCCATCAGACACATAACGGGCTATAAAAGGGTCTTTGAAACTACCATCTTTAAATTGTAAAATAATACGACCATCTTTAGTTTCTTCTGCTTCAACTTGTGAAACACCAGGTATTCGCTTTTTCATTTTGTCTAAAATAGACTGAAAGACATCAGGATAAGTTTCGTAAATATATTTTGTTACTTGAGCTAAATTATTGCCACTCGTTGAAAGATGTTCACTTATTCCTGTTTCTTCGATACTTTGAGCCGCTTGTATTTGAAAATTTGAAACAAACCAATTCTCAAGCAATCTGCGAAAAGAACTGATGGCTTTAAATTTTTGGAATTGACCTAAACCTTTTATTGCCAAAATATCAGCTGAATCAAGCGTTTGTTCTTCTCTTTTTTCGTTGAACGCTTGTTTACTTTCTTCAAATTCATCTTCATTTGTAATGGCATATCCTTTCCCATTCGAAAAATTTAAAAACCGATAAGGTTTACCTGTTTTCCCGCGCCTATAACTTAATATTTCTTTTGTTACGATGGGTTGGTTTTGTTGGTTTAAACCGATTGATAATTCATACGTAATAAGTGGTGAAACATATCTATCTGGTGTATTTCTAAATTTAATTTCAAATTGAATATCGCCACTACTATCACGAGAAATAACTTCTTTAAAACCGCCTCGCTGATTAAGTGCAATTTTAACATTATTCTTTAACGCACTACTTAAAAACCCGAAAACATCAAAAAGTGTTGTTTTCCCTACACCATTGGCACCCAAAAAGACACACATATTGGGTAAGTCGCGGACTTCCACATCTTTGAATACTTTATAATTTTTAATACTGATTTTTTCTATTTTCATTATTTCCTATATCTATATGGGTTTACCTTATGAAAAGAGTGGCTTGATATGGTTTAAAATTAAAACATACAAAGATAAAAAATAAAACTAAAAACAAGTTGATTTGGGAGGGAACAGGCTTTTTTGTTTCTCTCTTAACTCTGACTTTTGTTAAATATTCATAACAAAGTCGCCCAATGTTCAAATCATCGAGCGACTTTTTTTTTATGCGTAATTAGTGTTTTTATATATTCACTTGAACCGAATCTGATACGGAATCCGCATTTGTGGTGTTTTCCACGTTTGCATTTTCTTGAAATAGGTATAAAATTCAGCGTATTCGCCGAGTTCAGACTTGATAGCAGCCGCTTTTAAGGTTTCGGGTGATGATTTTTCACCTGTAATGCTTTCTATAAGTTGCTGGATGGGTGATTTCAATTTTGGGTATTCGCTCGTTTTATATTCAGTGATACCTGCCTTGGCTGCGGCTGATGCAATCGCTTCATTCAAGCCACCGATGCGGTCAACCAAACCAATGTCTTTTGCCTTCGTACCGAGCCAAATCCGTCCTTGTGCGATAGCATGAACTTGGTCGCGGCTCATTTTGCGACATGTGCCTACACGATTGAGGAAGGTTTCGTAAATGCTGTCAGTTTGCATTTGGAGTATCTTCCCTTCGTAATTGTCATTGTCAAAAAAGACATTCACACCATCGGCATGTGCGGCAGTTTTGACAGTATCGAAACTGATGCCCATTTTGGTTTTAAAAGTTTTTTGAAAGCTTGGAATCATGCTGAAAACACCAATAGAACCTGTCAAACTCATCGGTTCAGCATAAATTGAATCCGAAGCACAGGCAATATAATAACCACCCGAAGCCGCATAATCGCTAAACGACGACACAACGACCTTACCTTGTTTACGTGCCAAATCCAATTCTCGCCAAATCATATCGGACGAAACGGCAGACCCGCCGCCTGAATTGATGCGCAAAACGATGGCTTTGACATTATCATCTTCACGCAGTTTGCGGATGATTTTTGCGTAGCGGTGTCCGTCAATAGAGCCATTAACTTCTTTACTATTGGTTGAATAATTAATATCGCCTTCGGCATAGACGATGGCAATTTTATTTTTACCCTTACCTGTTTCTTTTTTGACCGTTTGGGCATAATCTGAAAGCGTGATGGAGTGAATTTTATCCTTTCCTTTAAGTCCTAACTTTGCTCGAAGTGTGTTTAAGGCTTCGTCATAATACCCCTCAGTATCCACCATTTTTAGGCGAACGGCTTCACGAGCGCTTGAAATTTTTAAATCATTGGCATAAGCAAAAAGGTCTTTTTTATCAATTTTACGTGATTTTGAGATGTCATTCAAGTAAAAATCATACAAACCTGTCAAATACTCACGCATTTGCAAACGGTTTTGGTCGCTCATTTTATCCAAACGGAAAGGCTCGGTGGCGCTTTTGAATTGACCTGCATAATAAATTTGCCATTTGATGTCGAGGCGGTCAAACATATCTTTCATAAACGGAATTTCGGCAGCAAAACCCTTGAAATCAATATCACCCGTTGGATTGAGACAGATAGAATCGGCAATAGAAGCTAAATAATAGCCGCCTTGCGAATAGAAATCGGCATAGGCATAAACGAATTTGCCACTTTGCTTGAATTTTTCAATGGCTTCACGGATGGCGACGACTTTTGGAAATTCAGTCGTAATAAAACGGGTATTGATGAAGATACCTTTGATTTTATCGTCGGTTGCCGCATGGTCAATTGCAGCGAGCAATGATGTTAGCCCGACCACTTTTTTATTGTCGAAAATATTATCATTTTGGGTGTTTCCTGTGAGTTCAGGAATCATTTCTTCCAATTTGATTTCTAAAACGCTGTTCGACTCGACAGTTTTGACACTGTCATCGGCAGCACTTGCAAAACCGGCTGCTGAAATGATACCGAACAAGGTCAATGCGATGACGGCGAGAAAAACGCCTAAGCATGAGGCAAACACGAATTTGAAAAATTGCTGCATAATATGATTTTTGAATTTGTGTGGTAATGAAATTTAAATAAAATGGCTGTTTGGCATGGTACAAATGTATAAACGTATCCATGAACCACCATTTTTTTTAGATAAAGGCAGTTAAAAGAAAGATGTTTAGACATGTATTGGTTGGTGAATGGTTTTTTAGGGAGAAAATGGCGGTTTATACTGAGGGGGTATTTAATAAAGAATTGTTTTCTAATACGAATAAAATTTTTATGTTAAATAATTGTTGAAAATTTTATATTGTAAATTAATTTTATAATTTTACATTATATTTACAATCAATCAACAACCCAATTTATTATGAAAATAAAAAACCTTAAAACGCAGTAACCCTACGCAGTAACCCTACGCAGCAACCCTACGCAGCAACCCTACGCAGCAACTCAAAGATTTGTTTTTCAATAAATTACGACTTTATACTGAGGGGTATCTACGACGATATGCCTATTTTTTCACTTTTCAAACATAAGGAGGAAAGAATACCACCTGTTTAAAAAAAATTCCCGCACATGCCAGGCATGAACGGGAACGGCGGTTTTGACACTTTGCGAGAGTGTCTGCATTCTTCCGTCGAAACGAAAAAGAAAGCTTTAAACCGTATTATTCAACTACAAAATTAAAATTTAAAATGAAAAAGTTGTTCAAAATTTCAATAGTTGCTATGGCTGCGCTATTTCTCATTTCTTCTTGTGCTAAAAACAATGAGCAAATACCAATTAATGAAGCTAAAATTTCCTCCACTGTGGCTATGAATACCAAAGATGAAAGGAAGATAGCCTATCGTTTACTCAATGCTGCCGAGAAAGCGGAAGTCTGGAAAAGACATCTATCAGAATGTGCGAAAGATGCCTCACTTTCAAACGAGCAAAGGGTATTCATTAACAGTATTATTCCCGCTTTAAATGTACAACGGTTTGCCAAATCTTTGAAAAAAGGGGATAAGGATAGCCAATTAGAGGACTGGCAAAGTCAAGCCAATCAGCTTTTTCAAGTGCACGAAATAGCATGGCTTCTGAATGATATTACGATGAACAAGCTTGTTTATAAGCCGATTCCAGACGATATTAAGGAGAAGCTTTTATCTAAAATATCATATTCAAACCAGTTACAACAAGTTGGGTCAAGAAGGGTTGCCGCAGATTGTGGCTGTAGTGGTGATAGTGATTATTGTGGAGGTTATCAAGGAACAAATGGATGTATTGCTCGATACAATGTTTGTAGTGGTGGTTCTGGTTGTGCTATAACGGGAGGATGTGGTTGGCTTTGGGGTTATACTTGCAATGGTTCTTGTGCGACTCAAAATGTTAATATATGTAATTAAATATAAATGAATATAGAACATTTGGGCTTGGTGTTAAAATCAAGCCCAAATTAAATACAATAAAAATTATGAAAAAGGCATTAGATGTCATGATTATTTCTATAATATGTTCATCCGTATTTGTTGCAGCTTCAGCATTTAGGGCTTTTCAAATAAATTCGATAGCACTAATTGGACCTTCTTGGTTATATTTTTTGGTCGGATTAGCTCTTCGTACATATTATAAGCAACAGCAAATTGTGATATTGTTTTTTGGCATAACAGTGCTTTGGTCATCAAGTATGTTGCTCTTACCTAAAATTCCAAATATTCAATTTATACTCATTACAAATTTATTGATTATTGCGAATTTGAGTTTAGGCTATTTCTTTAGTTCTCTGCCAAAAATCGGTAAATACTTATCCTTTATCGCCATGATAGGTTTAGTTTATTATCTGTCTTTTATTTATATGCCCAAGGATACAGCACAGAAAAGAATGGCAGTTTACTCAAACCTAAATAGCAAGCCTTTTGTTGAATTTATGCCTAATACAACACTGAAAGATACTTCTAATAATCTGGTTGCAAACTACTTCCAAAAAGATACTATCTATCTGATAGAGTTCTTTTTTAAGAACTGCGCACCATGCAGAATGAAAGAGAAGATATTGCCCAAAGTATCAGAGGCATTTAAAAACCAGCCTTTCAAAATTATTTACGTGGATAATGCAGAAATAGATGATTTTCAATCTTTTACTGAGGGGGCAAGGAAGAAAGCCTATGCAGAAAACTTTTATGATGAGAAGAATATACTCATTCAAAATTTAAAAATACAAGGCTTTCCACTTGAGATTATTCTTGATAAAAAAGGGGTTATTAGGCATACGTATCATGGTTACAGTTTTGATGACGACAATGAATATTTTACAATTACGACAAACAAAATAAAAAATTTGCTCAATGAATAAATTATTTTTAATCATAATCACCATTTTTATTTTGGCAAGTTGTCAAAGTAAATCAAATAGTTTAGCAAAACCAAAAATTCAATTAGAAAAAGACACTTTTCTGGTTGGACTTGTTAGGATTGGGGATTCTGTAACTGGTCAATGCTATACGTATCAAGCGTATATTTGTTATTATCCGTCTAATAGTTCCTCCTGTTGGCAAACCAGAACGTCTTGTTTCACTTCGCAACTGAATGGGCGAAGCGATGGGTTTATTCCAGCAAATTCTCAAACTGGGGTGAATAGTACAAGTTGGTTGGGTGTGCCTACTGTTGAGGCTTTAGGGGTGAATCATTTGGAGGAGTATGATGCGGGTAATACTGTTATGCAAACTAAGTTTGCAGAAATATTTAATAACCCTTCGACTTATTTTTTCACTAACAGACGATGAAAAGAACATACATTTTTGGATTAGCTCTATTGATTTGTATGTTTTATTCTTTTTCGTGTGGTAAAGAAGAAGTTCTTATTACGAAAGATGCAAATGGGGTCGTCACAGGACGGCCCCATATTTGGGCTACTTCAACAAGCGATGACGGACAGAAATGTGCCACACATTTCGTTACTACTGAAGCCAGTTTTGATAATGATATTCTGATAAGTGCCAGAAAAAACAATCAAAAAATAGCGAGAATGCTTAATTTGTCAAATGGTGCTACAAAATGGGAATGGAACGATTTCATTGAGCAAAGGGATTATCTTGAAATAAGAAATCCTTGTTATCAAAATAAAGATTTGATTTGGCAAGCTGATTATTGGAATTACAGAATTGATTTATCAAACGGAAAAACAAAATGGAAAAATGCTTTCCAGCAACACAATGGAACTTATGCACTCGATTTACAAGATAATTATGCGTGTATAAATAACTATAACAAAGATGGTAGTATTCCTGTTGATAGCGGTGGGGTTATTTCTATTATATCGAAATCAGATGGATTGGTTTCGTCAAAAATTATACTTTCGTATGATACGTTAGGTATTTTGCCGTTCTCGGAAAGCAATCGTTTAGGAGGTATATCCTTTATCAATGCGTGGAATTATCAAGGAAATTTAATGATTTTAGTAACTTATGGAGACCCTCCACTCAAAAATTGGTTATTTAGGGATTACATTGGACTCTATAATTATACAAAAAAAGAATGGGTTTATACGAAAGTATTATTAACTGAACCTACTCAATGGGGCGCATCTAATGTACCAGTAATTGTAAATAATAAGATTTATCACACGGCTAATCATCAAATCATTTGCCACGATATTTTGACTGGAGAAAAAGCATGGCAAACTGATGTAGGTGCTGGTAAAGGTTTTATTTTTTCACCGCTTCTTGTGGCAGAAAATCGTTTGTATGCAAATAGCGATGACGGTTACTTACATTGTATTAATTTAGAGAATGGAAACATAATTTGGAAATTACGAACATCAGGTTCAAGCTCTAAATTAGACTATACTAATGGCGTAATTTATTTCGTTGGTGGCGGTGATGGGAAATTACATGCTTTGGAAGCTTCGACAGGCAATTATGTGTGGAAACTTGAATCACCAGATTTAAGTAAAGACAAGTTTGCCTATTTTACGGGTATATGTGTAGTTTTAAAAAGTATAAACGGGCAAAAAGGCAAAATAATAGTTACTACAGGATTAAATGCTTATTGCTATGAAGCAGAAAGGTGACCAGTCAGTATTTTCATAAAAATAATTGCTTAAAACAAAAACAATGAAATTTATTAAAACGGTTTTAGTATTTGTCTTTATACACTTTGCTTTGCCAACAGGCTACTGCCTCGTGCTACCTAAATCGCAACAAGATTCAATCAAGCAAAAAAGAAAAATAACAAATCAAGAGGTATTAGATATGTTTGAATTAGTACAAGGTGTTACATCGGTTGCGGGCGGCACAGCGATTTCTATGTTAGGTAATAAATTATTCCGAACCAATCTTCTCGTTACTATGACTTTTGGCAAATTTTTTATTGTATTGGGTGCTGTAGGTTTTATTATTGGTGCGCTTTTACTGATACATTTCTTTGTTCGACAACGAAAGAAAAAAAGGGGTAAGTGATACTTGTTATTCTATCATACGTTTTAGGAGGCTTTTTTTCAATGTTCATACATGGGTTTTCATGTTTTATTTATGTCTAAAAGAGATATTACTCAGTATTATTTAAGTGGGGCTGTCCTTGGGCATCTCCATTTTTGTTATACAGCTATATTGGATGAAAAAATTCAGAGGTGTGTCAAAAAAGGAATATTTCAAGAGAAAAACATAGCTTTTCATAAAATCTGTTACAATTTTGTGAGCATTAAGTCTATACCTTTGCATTGTTCAAAAACTTTTTGCAAAAAAAAGATGTTATAAATACGAAAATGGTCTAACAATGATAAAACTAATTTGGGTGGGTATATATGGTGTGGTTTCGTTTTTGTCATGCAATTCGACCCCCTCAGTATCCAAAGTTTCAGAAGTAAAAAAAGTAATGGTAACAATGCAAGATTCAGTTAAAACAGAAGGTTTAGAAATCGCTACATTAGGCGGCGGTTGTTTTTGGTGCATCGAAGCGGTCTTTGATGAGCTAAAAGGTGTCGAAAAAGCCGTCAGTGGCTACACAGGCGGCACTAAAGTAAACCCGACATATCGGGAAGTATGTTATGGCAATACTGGACATGCTGAGGTCATAAATGTGTATTTTGACCCTAAAATCATCTCTTTTGAAGATGTTTTACGCATCTTTTTTCATGTGCACGACCCAACGACATTGAACCGTCAAGGCAATGATGCGGGTCCGCAATATCGCTCTGCTATCTTTTATCACAGCGAAGCACAAAAAGAGTCGGCAAAAAAAATTATAGAAGAAATAGAAAAAAGTGGTTTATGGAGTAACACAATTGTAACAGAAGTCACTATGTTTGCACGTTTCTTTGTGGCTGAGGATATTCATCAAGAATATTACAAACTCAATGGTCACGAACCGTATTGCTCTTATGTGATTTCGCCAAAGATGGCAAAATTTAGAAAAGAGTTTAAAAATAGACTGAAAGAATAATGATGAATGATGAAATATAAATGATGAATACTATCAATATTCATCATTTATATTTCATCATTCATCATTACAATAAAGATATTAATGTTTGATAATTAATTGGTTTTTAGTTGGAGGCGGTACAGAGCGTACTGCCTTTTTTTGTTTTTAGGCAGTATTTGGAATTGTATTTGTACATGTCCCCTAAGTAAAGCAGCAAAAAAATGCATCACGATTGATTTCGCAACAAATGATTCATTTTTAAAGTAAAAGAGTTATATTTGCACGCCTTTTTGAAAACCTACTCAAAAGGCTATATTTGTTTAAAAATAATTTTTATAAAACGATAATAATCAATCGTTTAGGAGTTCTTTATAAAATAATTGACAACCAAAAGTCCCTCGGAAACGGAAAAGTAGACTGAATACTGAGGGGTCGGATTTTTTTAAAAATAAATGTTATAAGTGATGCAATCGAAAGGAATTGTTAAGTTTTTCTTAGTGCTACTGACTCTTATTTGTGCAGGGCAATTTATTTATTACATTCCCACTAGCCGTGTAGAACGTGAGGCGGAAAACAAAGGAAAGATGGCGGCAGAAGCGGCAGCACCTGAAAATAAGGTCGCAGCAGCGAAAATTGCCCGTCTTTCGTACCTTGACTCTATGTCAAGTGAAAAAATATGGACGGTGCCATTGGTGGGTAGCTACACTTATCAGGACTTGAAATCTAAGCAATTGGCTTTGGGTCTCGACTTGAAAGGGGGTATGAGCGTCTTGTTGCAAGTGGATTTGAAGGATTTCCTCAAATCTTTGAGTGGCCATTCAACTGACCCGAATTTCACGAAGGCTATTGACAATGCAACGGCTTTAAAAGCAAATTCATCGGGTGATTTCATCTCATTGTTTGTTCAAGAATACAAAAAGTTGGCAGGTGACAACCGCTTGGCTTCTATTTTTGCACGTAATGAGTCTTTGAAACAACTCATCAATATCGAATCTGGCGACAATGCTGTTCAAAATGTCATTCGCCAAAAAGCTGACGAAACCGTTGGCGAAACGTATAAGCGTTTGAAACAACGTATTGATAGATTGGGTGTGGTTCAACCGAACATATCACTCGATAAATCACGTGACATCATTATCGTTGAATTGCCAGGCATTGAAAACCCTGAACGTGCGCGTGGCTTGTTAACAAGTGCCGCTAATTTGGAGTTCTGGGAAGTCTATAGGGTATCTGATAATGGTATTATGGCTGCTTTGCAAGAAGCGGACAATACTTTGAAGGCATTACAACAAGGTATCAAAACTGATACGTTGTCAAAAGATACGACTTCGACACTGTCAAACTTGGGTGGTCCTTTATTGGCTCTTTTGCAACCAAACCCTGGTACAATGTCGCCTGCGGTGATTGGTTCAGCCGATAAAAACAAAAGAGATCAAATTTCAAAGTATTTGGCAACACCAGAAGTGCTTTCTAAATTTCCAAACGATCTGAAATTTGCTTGGTCAAAAGATGCTGTTGTTGACCAAACGGGTAAAGGAACAGGTCAATATGAATTATATGCGCTTAAAAAATCAGTTGGCAAAGAAGGTCCAGCTCTCGATGGTGGACGTGTGACTGATGCTCGTGCCAACAGCACTGAAAAAGGTGGTAGTGGCATGGAAGTTTCGCTTCAAATGGATGCACAAGGTGCAGCTGCTTGGGGTCAATTGACCAGCCAATGTGCGCGGGACAACAACCGTGAAGTTGCGATTGTTTTGGACGATGAGGTGGTTTCTGCACCGCGCGTTATCAGCCCTATTTTGGAAGGTCGTTCTTCTATCACTGGTAACTATACCGTTCAAGAAGCACAAGACTTAGCGTCTATTCTTCAAGTCGGTAAATTGCCAGCTAAGGCAGAAATTATTCAAGAGAATACAGTTGGACCATCTTTGGGTGCTGAAAATATCCGCAACTCGGTGATGGCTTTGGGCTTGTCATTCTTGTCTATTTTGCTTTTCATGGTCATCTATTATAGTACAGGTGGTCTTATTTCAATTATTGCCTTGTTTGCTAACTTATTCTTTATCGTTGGTTCATTAACATCCTATGGTACTGTTTTGACTCTTCCTGGCATCGCGGGTATCGTTTTGACGATGGCGATGGCGGTTGACGCAAACGTTATCATTTATGAACGTATTCGTGAAGAATTGGCAGAAGGCAAACCAACCAGGCTCGCCATAACCGAAGGTTTCAAACATTCCATGTCTGCCGTTATTGACGGTCACGTCACGGCTTTGTTGACATCGTTGGTGTTGATTTGGCAAGGTATCGGAGCCATCAAAGGTTTCGGTGTTGTCTTGGCGATTGGCGTTATCTTTACACTTTTCACTGCCATCTTAGTGAGCCGCTTAATCGTTGATTGGTGGACTGGTAGAGGCAATGAAATTCGTTTCTTCGCAAAATTCAGCGAAGGCGCTTTCAAAAATATCCATTGGGACTGGATGAAGTTACGCCTTAAAGCGTATGCTTTTTCTTCGCTTATTGTTATTGCAGGTATCGTCAGTTTCTTTACACGTGGTTTTGAATTGGGTGTTGACTTTACAGGTGGTTACAAATACGAGGTCGCTTTTGACCGTGCAGTAACAGCTGAACAAGTACGTGAGGTATTGACTAAATCATTTGAAGGTCAATCAACGATTGTAAAAGCGGTTAATACAGACAATACATTTGATATTACTACAGCTTATTTGAGCAAAGAAACAACAGCTGAAGCACAAGAAAAGGTATTATCAAAACTACATGAAGGTGTTAATTCGCTTGTAGGTGGCGACCTTGAAATAGAAAAATTCAAAGCGCACGATGCCAGCACAACACATATTAAGTCTTCTGTAAAAGTCGGTCCTACAGTTGCCGATGACATCAAACGCAGCTCTTTGTTGACAACGTTGTTTGGTGTACTCATCATTGGTGCTTACATCTTTATTCGTTTCAACCGTTGGCAATACTCTGTCGGTCTTGTCATCGCGGCTTTACACGACGTTTTGATTACAGTGTCTTTGTTTACATTACTACATGGTTTTGTGCCTTGGAGCATGGAAATCAATCAAGACTTTATTGCGGCCTTGCTGACCATCATCGGTTATTCCGTCAATGACACTGTTATCGTTTATGACCGTATTCGTGAGTATATGCGTAAATACACAAACAAACCGATGGCGCAAGTCATCAACGACGGTATCAACTCGACGATGAGCCGTACCATCATTACGTCTTTGACGGTATTGATTGTAACGTTCATCCTCTTCCTCGTTGGTGGTGCAGGTATCAAAGGTTTCGCCTTTGCCTTGTTCGTTGGTATGTTGGCAGGTACATATTCTTCAATTTTCATCGCTGCGCCAGTGATGATGGACTTATCTAAAAACCTTGACCTTTCAGAATACAAACCTGAAACGACATCGGGCGATAAGAAGAAGACTTTGAAAGAGAAAGTATAGCCTTAGGAAATGATGAATGATGAGTTATGAATGATGAATTTGCAAAACGTTAATTTTATAAATTCATCATTCATCATTCATCATTAAAAAAAATAAGCCGATATTGAGACCCCTCAGTATCGGCTTGTTTTTTTTGTGAAAAATGGGTGAAATTACTGAGAGGGGTCTCAAATTTTGTGAACTAAAAGAAAATGCGTACTGTTGACATAAGACGGACGTATCCTAAGTAATGATGAACTATAAATGATGAATAGCGCAAGATATTCATCATTCATAGTTCATCATTCATCATTACTTTTAATCTTATTCATTTCAAAAAACAAGAAAAACATTTAAAAATGACTCTTTTACTCATTGGCGGTTTAGGCCTTTTACTCACTTTTATCTTTGGTTACAATGTCCTTATCGGCAAACGCAACCAAGTGGATAATGCTTTTTCGGCACTCGATGCGATGCTCAAAAAGCGTTTTGACCTTATCCCTAACCTTGTCGCTACGGCAAAAAACTATGCGCAATACGAGCAATCCACGCTCAATAACCTTGTTGCTTTGCGCTCAAAAGCCATTAACGGCGAATTATCAAAAAATGAATCCATCGAATTGGACAACGCTTTCTCACAAGCGGCGAGAGGTTTGGTTGTCCTGTCCGAAAGTTATCCCGAATTGCGGGCTTCTGAAAACTACATGCAATTGCAACGCGCTTTGAATGAAACCGAAGAACAAATATCGGCGGCTCGTCGCAACTACAATGCAGTGGTAACGAACTTCAATGATGCCGTTCAAAAATTCCCTTCCAATATCATTGCCAGTGCTTTTACTTTCGTAAGTCGTCCGTTGCTCATTACGGCTGAAGCGCAAAGAGAAAATATTGATGTCAATCAACTTTTCAAATAAAAACATGGAAAACCTTGGTGTAGAACCTGCACTACAAGCCCTTTTTGCGCCCGTTTTAACATCCTTAGAAGCAGAACGCCGCTTGATAGTGAATAGAAATTACAATATCATCTTCATTTCAATGGCTATTATATTGTTGGGCGCATTGTTTGCTTTTGACTTAGAAGAGCTTGGGATTCTTATCGGCACACTCATCTTAGGACTCATCGTTTATTTTGTTTTTGCCAATAAAGGAGCAAGTGGGTGGCGTGATAAATACAAAAAGCAAGTGATTGAAGCCATTGTCAAGAGTTTTTTTGGCGAAACAGGTCAGTATGAACCCCATAGTGGACACAGTGAATCAGAATTTATAGACACAAATCTCTTTGACCGCTCGCCTGACCGCTTTCACTCCGAGGATTTGATAAAAGGTAAAGTGGATAAAACGCTTATCTGTTTTTCAGAAGTTCATGCTGAATATAAAACAACAGGGTCTAAAGGCAAAACGAACTGGCACACACTGTTCAAAGGCTTTTTGTTCACAGCCGATTTCAATAAACATTTCAATGGTCGCACCATTATCAAGCAAAAAAGCTTTTGGAACTTCTTATCTCACGGCAATATTGAGTTGGAAAACCCTGCGTTCAGAGAGGAATTTGCCGTATATGCCAATGACCCAATCGAAGCACGGTATATCCTTTCTCCCGCTTTGATGGAAAAGATGTTGCAACTCAATAAAAACTGGGGCGAGTCATTGGGCTTTAGTTTTATTCAGTCACAAGTAAAGATTGCGATTCCTATGCACGTTGATTTTTTTGAAATATCCATTTGGTCAAAGTTAGATATTCAAGGCAAATGGCTAAAAGATTGGCAAATCATAGCTGATTTGGTCAGTGTGGTGCATGATTTGGATTTGAATACGCGGATTTGGACAAAGGAATAACGTTTAATGTTGAGTCATGGGTTAAAAATCGTTTTTAAAACAAACAAGAAAAGGCGAAAATACCAAAAATACTGAGGGGTCTCTTTCCAGCGAAAGAGACCCCTCAGTATTTTGATTAAAGAACGATACAATTAAAATACATTATATTTACTAACCTAAAAACCGCCCGTGATTATTCTTCGTAAGTAGAATCATACAGCGCAATTCATGAATAAGCTTATTAAACACAGACTCTTTTTAAACAACTTAAAATCACTTACTTCAGCTAATGGAATAATGTAAAAATGAAATGGCAACTATGTTTTACAAAGCCGTTTAAATTCAACGTCTCGTAAATTCATCATTCATAATTTATCATTCATCATTCCCCAAGCGTGTTTCTTATTAACTAATCAAAAATAGTATAATGAAAAAAAATTCACTATCTATTATCAAGGCGTGTGTCGCCTTGGTAGTCATCTCCTCTGTTTGTCTTTTTGAGATGAACCCCCATTATCTGGAGGCTTCAAGTCACCGCGAAGCACCCATGATTTCTAACGACCCTTTGGCGGACAACACCGACTTGTACGCCTTCCGCAGTCCCGATGACACAACCACTGTGACCATTATCGCCAATTACATTCCGTTGCAATTGCCACAAGGTGGACCCAATTATGCGTCTTTTGGCGAAAACATTCGCTACGAAGTGCATATCAAAAACGATGCAGCAACGGTTGGCGACGACATCACGTATCGCTTCACTTTCACGAAGGTCAATGAAGACACTACGACGTTCTTCAATATTCGCCTCGGCAAACAGAATTTGAAAACCACTTATAAATGCGAAAAAAGCATCAAAGGTGGTGCTTTCACAACCATCGTTTCCGCAGGTGTTGTGCCGCCGCCGAACATCGGACCGCGCTCAATTGACAATGCCACTTTGGGTTTAGGCAAATCTTATGAGCAACTCATTACGGATGCCATTACAACAGCATCGGGTGCTGCTGCTGAAAAAATTTATTGCGGACCTGCCGATGATCCTTTCTTTGTGGACTTAGGTGGTGTTTTCGATTTGGGTCAAACAAGAACAGGAACGGCTGCAAAAGATGGTGTGGCAGGAAGTAATGTTCATGCAATTGCTATAAAAATCCCTATTTCAAGCCTTCAAAAGACAGGTAAAGCGGTGACGCAAGCCGTGAATATCTTAGATGGCGATTTTGTCATTGGTGTTTGGGCATCAGCAAGTCGCCCACAAACACGGACGATTAGTGCAACAACAGGTTTAGAAACGGGCAGTGGCAACTGGGTTCAAGTATCACGTATTGGTATGCCTTTGACAAACGAAGCCGTTATTCCGATTGGTGCAAAAGACCGTTGGAATGCTTTGTCGCCTTATGCGGAAGACCCGAATATGGATAAGTATTTCACAAATCCTGAATTGGGTTTGTACATGGACGATGCTTTGTTTGGTGCGGCTGTTCCTGCGTTCGCAAAACTACGGATTCAACGGGCTGCGCCAACGGTTTTAGGCAATGTTGATTTCGGCAATGGCAAAGATGGTTTGTATGCTATTTACGGTCATGCTGCGACTAAGAACTCGGCTTTGGATACAGCTATTTTTGGTAAATATCTTTTACGTGCAGGTCAACCCCGTTCAGCCGATTTGTTGCCGATATTCTATACAGGTGTGCCGAACTTAGCACCTTATCAATTGGCAACAGGAAAGACTCCTGGCAATCCATTTACAGCGGGCAAACCTTTCATCAACAATTTTCTTCCGACCTTTGGAGATATGTTGCGCTTGAACATGGCAGTGTCTATCACGCCTCGTAATCACCCTAAATTCAGCTCTCTCGGCATCGTGCAAGCAGCAGTTTTGGGCTTAACTGACCCAGCTTATAACGCAAACAACAGTATGCAGTGGATTCCAAACATGGACGGTTTCCCGAATGGTCGTCGCTTAGAAGATGACGTAACACGCATCGAATTGCAAGCCGTTTCAGGCGTCGCATTAGCAGCCGTTGGCTTATGGTACGACGATTGGACCATCGGTCAAAGCCCTTTAACACCTAAATTACTCAATGTTTTGGGTTATACCACAGCCGTTGAAAAGAACGACGCTGCTTTCAAAGCCACTTTCCCTTACGTGCAATCGCCGTGGAATGGCTATAAATATCACGCTAAATAATGGTGAATAATTTAATGGTGAATGGTGAATGACGAATGGTGAATATTTAGCCCAAACGCTCAAAATACTGAGGGGGTAAATGAATCATTAAATTATTCACCATTCACCACTAACCATTCGTCATTACCATTAAATTATTCACCATTCACCATTCACCATTCACCATTCACCATTCACCATTCACCATTCACCATTAATAAAATAATATGAAAAATATATCGCCATTCATACTGAAATCAGTGTTGGCTCTTGCCACCATTTCAGCCGTTGTATTTTACAACATAAAAGACACTTATTTAGAGGCATCAAGCCACAGGGAAGCACCGATGATTGCGAATGACCCTTTGGCAGACAATACAGATTTGTATGCCTTCCGTAGTCCTGACGACACGACGACGGTGACAATCATCGCCAATTATGTGCCGCTGCAATTGCCACAAGGTGGACCCAACTATGCTTCTTTTGGCGAAAATATTCGCTACGAAGTGCATATCAAAAACGATGCGTCAACCATTGGCGACGACATTACGTATCGCTTTACGTTTTCAAAAGTGAATGAAGACTCAACAACGTTTTTTAACATTCGTTTGGGCAAACAGAACTTGAAAACCACATATAAGTGCGAAAAAAGCATCAAAGGTGGTGCTTTCACAACGATTATTGCCGCAGGTATTGTGCCGCCGCCAAATATCGGACCCCGTTCTATTGACAATGCCACTTTGGGTTTAGGCAAAACCTATACACAATTGATGTTAGATGCCATCACAACAGCAACAGGTACAGGTGGAGAGAAAATCTATTGCGGCCCTTCCGACGACCCTTTCTTTGTGGACTTAGGTGGTATATTTGATTTAGGTCAAACCCGTGCAGGTGGCACAGGTGACAATGCACCTACTGACGGGGTCGCTTGTAAAAACATTCACTCTATTGCGATTAAGATACCGATTGCAAGCCTTCAAAAAACAGGTAAAGCCGTTACACAAGCCGCTAATATCTTAGATGGCGATTACATCATCGGCGTTTGGGCTTCTGCAAGCCGCCAACAAACCCGTGTGTTTAATCCACAAACAGGTAAAGAAGCGACGAGTGGTAACTGGGTGCAAGTATCACGCATCGGTATGCCTTTGACGAATGAAGCGGTTATTCCAATCGGTTCAAAAGACAAGTGGAACTTGTTGACACCTTACAACGAAGACCCGAACATGGATAAGTACTTTACGAATCCTGAATTGGGTTTGTATATGGACAATGACTTGTTTGGTTCTGCTGTTCCTGCTATGGCTAATTTACGGATTCAAAGAGCGTCTAAAACAGTCTTGGGTGCAGTTGACTTTGGTAATGGTAAAGATGGTTTGTATGCCATTTACGGTCATCCAGCTACGAATGGTACAGCCTTAGATACTGCCAATGGCTTGTTTGGTAAATACCTTTTACGTTCAAAACAACCTCGTTCAGCGGATTTGTTGCCGATATTCTTAACAGGTGTACCTAACTTAGCACCTTATCAATTGGCAACAGGCAAGACACCGGGCAATCCATTGACCGCCGGTAAACCATTCATTAACAACTTCTTACCGATTTTTGGTGATATGTTGCGCTTGAATATGGCTGTGCCTGTTACACCGCGCAATGACCCGAAATTCAGTACATTAGGTCTCGTGCAAGCAGCTGTTTTGGGCTTGACAGATGCGGCATACAACACCAATAAAAACCTACAATTCATTCCAAACATGGACGGTTTCCCGAATGGTAGAAGATTGGAAGACGACGTGACCCGTATTGAATTACAAGCCGTTTCAGGTGTTGTTTTAGCAGCAGTAGGTTTG
>JAYSQG010000586.1:0-1458 GCA_043721685.1 Saprospiraceae bacterium
TATTCCGAAACCGATTTTGGCGACTGATGGTTTTTTGATGTAGCTATCTTTTAAGACTGTTAGATATAAAGAAAAAAGACGTTAAGATACCTTTCGGAAGTCTTAACGTCTTTTTTCTTTATATCTTAAAAAATCAAATCGCCGCCGCAAACTGCTTCAAAAACCGCACATCACTTTCAAACAATAAGCGAATATCAGGAATTGAAAACAATCGCAATGCTTGACGTTCGATGCCCATACCAAAGGCAAAACCTGTGTATTTCTTAGAGTCAATGCCGCAATTCTCCAAAACTTGTGGGTCAACCATACCGCAACCCAAAATTTCGAGCCAGCCCGTACCCTTTGTCAAGCGTGTATTTTCAGGCGTATCTGTGCCTAACCAGACGTCCATTTCCGCAGAAGGCTCTGTGAAAGGGAAAAATGAAGGGCGCAAACGGATTTTTGCCGCACCAAACATCTCTTGTGCAAAAAACATCAAAGTCTGTTTCAAGTCTGCAAACGACACATTTTCATCAATATACAAACCCTCAACTTGATGAAATTGCGCATGACTGCGTGCCGAAATCGTCTCATTCCGATACACCCGACCAGGTGCAATGATGCGAATCGGTGGCTTCGTTTTTTCCATCACCCGCGCTTGTACAGGCGAGGTATGCGTCCGCAAAAGCCATGTTTTTGAGTCTTGAATGTAAAAAGTGTCTTGCATATCACGTGCAGGATGGTCTTCGGGCGTATTCATGGCTGTAAAATTGTACCAATCTGTCTCAATTTCAGGACCTTCAACGACGGTAAAACCGATGCGTCCAAAAATATCAATAATCCGATTCATCACAATCGAAACAGGGTGACGGCTGCCCACAGGGAATGGGTCGCCAGGAGCCGTTAAGTCAATCGCAGTGGCGTCAGCAGAATCTGCTTGTGTTTCAAGCCATTCTTGCAAAGCAGCAAATTTCGTTTCCGCAGCCGTTTTTACAGCGTTGCACAGTTGACCGTACTCTTTCTTACGTGTATTTTCGACATTCACAATCTCGCCAAAAAGCGGTTTGATGATGTTTTTAGTGCCGATATACCGCAAACGAAATTGTTCAATATCTTCTTTCGTTGCAGGTTTTATGGCTTCTATTTCTTCGATGAGTTGTTGTACTTTTGCAAAAATTTCAACTGACATAATCAATAACTGTCTAAGGAAATGATGAATGATAAATGGTGAATGATGAATTTGCAAAACGTTGATTTTCATCTGTTTTGTAAAATAAAGCTTGTTGCTCTATTTTTCACCACCCTTAATTGAATGTTTTTTTGAAAATAAGAAGCGCAAAACTACGGTTTTTAGTTCTTTATAATCTTAGGAAGATTCTAAAATCCTATAGAATGAACAGAAAACATTGTGTTAAGAAGTTCTTTGAAATAATAGTTTTAATTTTGATAAAAAAGTCATGCATCAGGATAACTATGAAC
>JAYSQG010000587.1:0-4672 GCA_043721685.1 Saprospiraceae bacterium
AACGTGAGTGATTTTCCTATAAATTCAAAACCTAAAAAACCCCTTATTTCTACTTGATTGTCACTAATTCTAATAATAGAAGCTCTAAGCGTTTGACCAGTTGAAGGGAGATACACACTTCCATTTGACCATTTACCCTCCGTTTCATATTTTAATCCATAAAGAATAAGAATATTCAAAAGAGAACGGTCGCGAAGGGCTTTATCTGGATTATGAATATCTTTATGCTCACTTAAAGACATTTTTATTTTGTGCCAACAAGGAAAAGACAAAAGCCGAGCATTTATTTCATTGTTTTCAGAAAAAACGTCCACTCTAATATCATAAGAACTACATTGCCATTTACCAACGAGTTGCTGATTGTTGACTTTGGGTGTATGACCAAAATTTAATAAAGTCATAAAAATTAGGTTTAATAACAGTTTCATAATGATGAATTTTAAAAGTTAAAAATCAAACAAAAGTTGACCCTGTATCCGCCATTTTGTTGTATGTGGATTTTCCAAGTAGTTGAGTCGCCGAGTCACATCTATTCTAACCATTTTAAAAATATTACCAATTCCAAATCCCATTTCCATATAAGGTTTGTTAGGTGCAAAATCATACGTCAAACTTCGCCCCAGTTTATCGGTTGGGAAACGAAATACTGAGGGGTTCGTTGTCGGATTATTCACTGCGTCAAGACCACCATAAACAGCTTTGAAAGTTACGTACTCACGCCATTTCAGTTTTTTAATCAAAGGAATTTTATTCAAAACAAAACCATCGAAGGCGTGTTCGACATTTAAGGAAACGTATTTATCGCTGATAAATTCAAGATAATTCATCTGATTGTAGTCAAACTGCTCGTAACTCAAGGTTTGATTGGCATTAAATACGTGCAATGAAGGATACGATACACCCTTCGCAAATGTCCTTCCGCCTTCCAACATAATATCTGTATGCCCAATCGGGGCAGCAAAAAACCGTTTAAAAACGCTGGCACTGAGGTTATGATAATCCGATAAACCGCCCAAAGCATCGCGGTTATTGCCGTAAGCATAGTTGAGCCGAAAAACAGGGTATTTGTTAACGATGCGTTTCCGATACGTTTGCCCTTGAAAAAACTCCTCATTTGGGGCATACCGAAAGTTGATAAATGCCTCGTGCGTCCTTAGATTTGCGACGGTGACAAGGCGGCTGTCTATACTGTTTTCACGCTGAAAACTAAGACTACCCGCAGGTGTCAACTGCCGTGTCTGAAAGCCCACTTGATAGGTCACACCGCTTTCATTTTCGTTGGTATAACGAATACCCAAAGTGCGTTTATAGTACATTTTATCAAAAACACCCCGACGAATTGAGGTTAAAATATTGTCGGCAGACCTGTTTTCAAAGTTCTGACCTGGCACCTCGACATCATTGTAGTACCATAATTTCAGTGCGCTTTGTGGGCGGCTGTTGAAACGCTCATCGTTGAATTGATACGTCAAAGCGGCATTGTATTTCCATTTTTTATCTTTAAAACCATAGGCACCGTAACCTTCTATACGCCAATGATGACTGAAATCGTAGGTTGTTCGTCCACCCAAAGCCAACCGTTTGCCTTCAAGCGCATTACGACTGAATATCGACCCCAATGAACCAAACTCGACATTGCCTTGTTTCCAATAACCTGTTGCCCAGAGGTATTTGAAACCCAGAAAGTTTTGATAATCAGCCGTTTCCATCAGTTTATCGGCTTTTTTGTAGATGTGTTGCTCGGTTGTACTGAGGGGTTCTAATCGCTTCGTTTGCCAAAAATTCGTGGTTTGTTCTGTGGCATTTTGGGCTTCAATAACAATTTGGTCGCCTGCATAGACACTCGCTTTTTGTGGATTGTCGAAAACAAAATCACTCATTAAAGTTGTTTTTTTGCCCCATAAACCGAAACCTTTTTCTCTATCACCAAAACCAAAATCAATCGCTACTTCATCGTGTGCCAACGTCCAAGTGCTGTCAGGCAATTGGATAAACTGCTGCGTAATTTGCAATTGATTTAAAAAATTGATATTGATGTATTTTGGTACAGTCATATCCACTTTGCAAATAGCATAAGTCGAATCATCGGCGATATAAAGGTGCCCTTCAAAAGTCAAATCCGCTTTTGAGCGTGGGAAAAAGGCTAAATTGATACACTTTTTGCCATTTACAACGACAGTGTCCATGATATAAAAGCGATAAAAAGTAGGCGAAAGGGGTGACAAAGGGCTTAAAAAAGGTTTTTTGAACAATAAAATCTCATTGTCATAAATATCCGCTTTAACATAAAGATGATGCAAATATTCTGCTACACCTTCGTCGTCGAACAGGGTGCCGAGGTTTGCGGTTTTTAAACCTTCCACATATTCCTTGTGTGAAGAAGGGTTTTTACGATAATAAATATTGGACGATTTTTCACGAAGGTAAGTCGGAATCAAGGCTTTTCCTTTGGCTTTTGTGGTGTCCACATCGGCAAAAAAGAACTTAACATTGGTGAGGTATTTACTGTTTTTAAAATCTTCTCCGACATTCGCCAAGTCCAATTCGAGCTTTTCATACTGCTTATATTGGTAAAAATCGTGGTTTTCAAGGCGATTTTGCGATTTATGTGCAATGACATTAGTTATCAATTCAACCGCAGGATTATTCCGATTACGGTAACGCTGTTTCTGAATGACAACGGTTTGAAGTTCGGTTGTTGCATCATTAAGTAAGATATTGAACGTTTGAGACTCTCCTATTTTTATGGTTTTAAAAATCGTTTTAAAACCTACAGCTGAAATTTGTAATTCATTTTTAGCCTCTGTGTAAGCAAATTTGAAATAACCATTTTCATCGGCAGTCTTACCAATGGACGTACCGACAACGCCGATATTGGCAAACGGAATGGTATCGCCTTTGAGTGCATCTAAAACATAGCCTTCGACAACCGTAAGCGACGGCGACACGTTTTGTGCCGCCGTAGTGCCTACGAATTGGAAAGAAACGAGAATACATATAACAAAAGGTAACTTAATATTTGACATCGTTTTGAAGGGTTGTTTAAAGTTGATTTCTTGTACAGCACTTTTAACAATCATTGTTAAACAAGTTAAAGTTTTTGAGAAAATGATTTTTCCACATTTCATAATTGTATTGATTTAAAAATAAATGTCACGAAAGTTCGATGGCTTATTAGCTTTTGCATGGATATACAATGATGACGGTCCGAAACGTAGGGTCGGAAATAAATAAACATTGATTTTGATTCATTTCTAACAAAATAGGGCAAGCAAAAACTTAAAACGAACATCAAAACGGTTGATATTAAACAAAAATAGAAAGCCGACACACACGCCGACTTTCTATTTTCACTTTAATTACCTCTTAATATTTTCGACCTAAAAACGATACAAAACAGCCCCTTTCAATTGCCAAAGTGGTTTATACTGTGGCACATTGCCTATATTTATATCATAACTGCCTTCAAATTGTGCTTTTATTTTTCCAAAAATAGGATATTCTGCACCCGCTTGTAATCGCAAAAACGGCATTTGAAAGCTGTTTTCGTTTCGTTTCGTTTGAATAAAAACATCTTCTTTCGTTAGCTTATTTTCAAATTTATATTCAAATTTTTCTTCTAATTTCGATTGTGCCAAAGCACTCACACCGATATAAGGTTTCAATCGGGTTCGTGTCAAAGCGTATTGTAAACCAAGAGAATAGTGCCAATAGGGTTGTGCCACATGCACTTCTTTTAGTTCATCATTTATAGTAGGCGGGGCAATAGTTGGAATGTCTAACCCACTGATTTTATCAACTTCATAACTCAAAGCCACATATTCCGCTTCGCCCAAAATTTTCCATCGTTCGCCCAACAAAATACCGCCTCGTCCACCAATACTGAAACCGTCTTGTCGCAAAATATTTTTACCGTCAATAATTGCCAAACCACTTGAAACGCCGATGTCATAACCTGCAATTTTTATAGGTTTTATGATGGGTAAACGCCTTGCTATCTGCGTTTCTGCCTGTTTTTCAAGCGATTTTTCTACAATTTGAGGTATTTCAGTTACTTTTTGGGTCTCTATCTTTTTTTGAGAAAAAATACCAAAAGTATCGGGAAGCGGTTGCTTTGCTACCGTTGTATCTGTTTTTTTCTCAACAATTGCCTGATTTGAGTTCTCTACAGGTTGAGCTATTGTGCTTTTTGAAGGCTCTTTTATTGCGTCTTTTTCTACCCCTATCGGCTCGTCTAATCGTTTAACCTCTTTATTTTGAGGAATCGCATCGTTTTCTTCCTTCCCAACCGTTGGTTTCCCCACAGCTATTTTCTCTTGCTTCGGCTTGCTGTTTAGTGTTGTTTGATGGTTAACAATGCTTTCTGTCACCGTTTTAGAAATTGTCGTTTCTGTTTTTCCTTTTTGAGGCGACATCAAAATATCTTTTTGAGAAGACGGCACAGCATCAAGCACTTCACGGCGCACAACGGTTTGAAAAATCGTATCGTATCGCTTTATAATAATGTGGTGATACACTGTATCGCTCTTTGTTGGAGTCTGTTGCCCATTATTCGCGTTATATACTGAGGGGGGTGTTAGAGGTGTTTGCTTTTCCTGCCGCAACGTTTTGACCTCTTGCGCCAAGTCCTCAATCGTATTTTGCGCCTTGTCCAAAGCCCAACTGTTCCAGC
>JAYSQG010000588.1:0-4384 GCA_043721685.1 Saprospiraceae bacterium
AAATCTGTGTCAATCTGTGTAAATCCCTCAAATCAGTGTTCTAAAAAATCATTAAGCGGGCGTAGGCAAATCGCAATTAATCATCCAACTGATACCAAATTTGTCGGTGAACATACCAAAATAAGCATTCCAAAAAGTAACCTCTAAAGGCATAGTCACTTGTCCGCCTGCTGATAAAGCTGCAAAAGTTCGGTCAGTTTCTTCACGATTAGTGGTGACGAGTGCCATTGTGATATTGCTGGAAGTTGGTCCATTTTGTCCTGGCATAGTGTCAGAAGCCATAAAAGCAATATCGCCAGCTTTAAACTCGACATTCATTATTCGATTTTTGTCATTCTCACTTACTTCCATAGGTGAATCGCCAAATCGAGATATACCGATGATTTCGCCATTAAGTGCGTCTTTGTAAAAATTCATTGCGTCTTCGCAATTACCATTAAAGGTCAAATAAGGGTATAATTGCATTGTTTTTTGATTTAAAATGTGAGAAAATGATTGTTTTAATTCTGCACAAAAATAAACTAAATGTTTTTATTTTACAAATAAATTGTTGTTTTTATAGGAAAGGTTTTAAGATTTTAATGCTAAAATACTGAGGGGTACATTGTGTAGATTTTTTGTAAGTTTAATTCAAACTATTATTCTTGTTTTGTCAATTGTTATTATAAATTTGTCAAACGAGTATTCTAAATCGTGAATGACATCTATAAACCATCTTTAAATATGCGCCCAATCCTCTTTTTTTTAGCAATATTAGCAACAACAGCTTGCCAAAACAACAGCCAACCGATTCAAAAAAACGAATCAACTTATACGCCTGTTGTTACGACAAAAAGCAACAACCCAATCGTTGACAAATTCGGTTCTAAACAGATTTTAGTGGTCAAAACGGCTAATGCCGCTACAATTCAAGGCAATTTGAGGGCTTTTGAATGGGACGACAAAGCGGGTGTATGGCTGCCTTTGACCGATTATATTTCCATTGTCGTCGGTGGCAAAGGTTTGGCATGGGGTGTCGGTTTGCAAGATGAATTGTTCAATCAACCGCCATTGAAAAAAGAAGGGGATATGAAATCGCCCGCAGGACTTTTCTATTTGTCTTCGTTGTTTGGTTATCAACCCGAAAAAGCAGTTGGCAGCTTGAAAATGCCTTATTTTCAAGCCGATTCAAGCATTTTTTGCGTGGACGATGGTCGTTCAAAGTATTACAATCAAATTGTTGACATTGACACTTTAAAGAAAGATTGGCAATCGGCTGAAAATATGTTGCTCGACAAAATTTATTATAAATACGGTGCAGTCGTTGACTACAACTATCCGAATCCAGAAGCAGGACGTGGTTCGTGTATTTTTGTTCATATTTGGCAAGACAATCAGCACGGCACAGCAGGTTGTACGGCAATGCCCGAAGATAAAATGAATAATTTATTGCATTTATTGGACAAAACAAAACGTCCGATGTTGGTGCAAGCGACGGTGAGGGATTATGAGGATTTGAAGAAGTTTTATGGGTTGCCTTGAAACGCTTAATTCAAATTACATTAGATAAACTCATTAAATAATGCGCTCAATTCTTACGATATTTTTCTCAATGTCACTGGTTTACATCGCCAATTTTATGACCCAAGATGTGGGTTGTATGAATATAAGAGCTTTATTTGGCATCGATGATATACCAATTATAATTGCGATATTCATATTTATACAAGTAACCTCAAAGAAAATCAAAATTTTTCACCAAAATAAACTAAAAATAAGATGAAACAATCTTTTTTCATTTTTACAACAATCTGCATCAGTTTTCTAATTTCATGCACAGAAACACCGAAACAAGGTAGCGAAAACCTCGTGTCTGAATATTCTGCACGCCCAACACCCAAAACACCGACTGCACAAAACGATGATTCCGTCGTCATGGCTTTGTCGAAACAGGTTTTGGCAAGCCTAAAAAACAAGGATTACAAAACTTTTGCGGGTTTCTTTCATCCAATATTGGGCATTCGATTTTCGCCTTATGCGTATGTGGATACGGCGAGGGATTTGACCTTTAAAGCAGCCGTATTTGAACAAAAAATAGCGCAAAATAAGAAAATCAATTGGGGACCTCATTCCGCAGGAGAAGAAGAAATTTTGATGACCGTCCCAGAATATTTCGCGGCTTTTGTTTATAATGCCGACTTTTTGAATGCTGAAAAATATCTGTTGAATGAAATCATTGGGCGAGGCACGACGATTAACAACCTAAAAGAGATTTATCCCGATTGCCCTTTTACAGAAAGCTATTTTTCGGGTTTTGATAAAAAATTTGATGGTATGGATTGGTGTTCTTTGCGATTGGTTTTTAAAAAACACTTTGATAAGTATTATTTGGTTGGAGTGGTACATGATAATTGGACGACTTAGTTTCGTTATAAAATATTGATTGTCAATACAATAACTTGTATCAAGATTTCAAAATCAACTAAATACCCCCTCAGTATGTCGTGCTTTTATCAAGCTGTCCAACCAATATATCAAGCCAATGGCAATCACCATCGAGCCAATAACGGTATAGCCCAAAATATCATATCGAGCCAACATGCCATTGGATTTTTGGACAACAATAAGACCCGCCACAAACGAAGCCACACCGCCCGAAATCTGCTGAATCGAACTATTGACGCTCATAAATGCGCCTCTATCCTTTGCCGAAGGCACAGCCATAAGTAAAGCAGATGACGCAATCATGCGCGACGAAATACCTGTAAACATCAAAACACTCATAACAGTCACCAACCAAAGCGGTGTGATGCCCATGTGTGTATAGATGCCAATAATGAGCATTGCCAACAACGAACCGATAGCAAACAGCTTGAATTTACCAATCCTATCACTCATTTTACCTAAAAATGGACCTGAAAGAATTGAAAAAAGACCTGTTATGCCATACAAAATAGGCAGTTGTTCTAAGGTCAATCCCAAATTATTGGTGCTGAATGCACTGCCAAAAGGCATGAGCATAAAGCCACCTGTTGCTAACAAAATTGTAGCGATGTATGCACGTAAGTAAAAGGTATTTGACAGGGTATTTTTGAAATGTTGAATGGCATTGTGGTTGCTTTGTAGTGCAAAATGTTCTGTTATTGGCTTCATTTTCACGATAATCACGATACCTGCTAAGATGCCAATGATGACAATCATCCAAAATGACGCATGCCAACCGTAATGTGTGGCAAGCCAAAGACCTATCGGCAAGCCTAAGATTTGGCTCGCAGAAACGGACATTTGCACAAAACCCATGACCCGACCACGTACTTCTACCTTGAAAATATCTGAAATAATGGCAAAACTGACCGAGCCAATCACACCGCCAAAAATGCCTGTAATGATGCGGGCAATGAGCAAAAATTGGTAATTTGTCGCCATTGCACAAAGCGAGGTGCCCAAAAGGAAGCCTACATAGAAAAACATCAGTAGTTTTTTACGGTCAAATTTATCGGCAAAACCTGCGGCGAGTAAGCCTGAAATGCCCGCACTAAACGCATAACCTGACACAACTGCACCGAATTGTGTTGTTGAGATACTCAAAGTAGGCATCAAAATAGCACCCAAAGGTGATAAAACCATAAAATCGAGTATGACGGTGAATTGTATGAAGGACAAAACAGCAATCATAAAGGTTTGGTAACGCGTGAAAATGCGCTCCTTTTGTTGTTTGGGTGATTTCATAATTAAGATTAGTTGATATTTCTTACGGAAACCTTTCCGTTCTTTTAAAAATTGCAGAAAGTTTAGATGCATTATTTTTCTTACTTTTGGCTGCAACCTCCAAAAAAGGTGCAAAAATGCGCCAACTTCTGTTGATTAAAGCTTTTTCTTTAAATATTTAAAAAAATACTTGTGAAAAGATACTTCCTCTTTCTCGTTGCACTTGCGTGTGCAAACCTTGTTTTTGGTCAAAACAATAAAATTGACCGTCAATCCGTCGTAAAACGACATACAGTCGTTTTGACCAAAGCCGATTCGCTGTCCTCGCTTTCAGTTGGCAACGGTACTTTCTGCTTTACAGCTGACGTGACGGGTTTACAAACTTTCCCGAATGAATATGCGAAAGGTGTTCCGCTTGGTACGCAATCGGAGTGGGGTTGGCACAGCTTCCCAAATACTGAGGGGTATAAAATCGAAGAAAGTTTTATGGATTACGATGTGCATGGGCGCAAAGTACCTTATGCCGTTCAAACGGCGAAAGTGGAACGTAATAAATTGGCAGCCAATTACATACGCCAAAATCCACATCGTTTGCAGTTGGGTAATTTGGGGTTTGATTTAAGGAAAAAAGACTTCTCAATCGCCAAATTAGCTGACATTAAAGACGTGCATCAAACGCTCGATATGTGGACAGGTG
>JAYSQG010000589.1:0-9225 GCA_043721685.1 Saprospiraceae bacterium
TTGCTGCAATCTACGTCATGTACGAGACTCACACAACGAGTTGTATACATATCATATCCAATCTATCCACAAAAATACATTTTTCAAATAAATAAAAAAACATTGTTGTAAAAAACTGATTATTAATTTTTTAGCATTTCTGATAAAATACTTTGCCATACCAAAACCTATTTTTACTGAGGGGGGCGAGTTGCAAAATATATCCTTCGCATAAAACACATTTCAATATGTATCGAAAAAACAGAGTCTCGCATAAAATGTACTCATATAGTCAAATCAACTATCGGGCTTCTTTTTTTACTTTAATCTGTTTTAACAATATGCAAGTAAATCATTGTAAAGGAATGAGAGTAGTGGAACAATTCCAGAAAAAAAGTTGCTGTTTCAATATTTAGGATTTATTTTTACAAAAAATAAAAACACATGGTCGAAATTCTTGAAGCAAAAGCAGCAATGACTGCCGAAGAATATCTCGAAAGAGAACGCAATACACTTCGTGAGGACGGAGGTAAACATCAATATTTCAAAAACAAACGCATACTAATGGCAGGGGGAACTAAAAAACATGATAGAATCGTGAGCAATATTCACGGTACACTTTTTATTGCTATCTCTGATGACGAAAATTACGGACTTTTCACTTCTGAAATGAGGTTGTTAAGTGTATCAAAATTTAAGGAATATTTCTATTCAGATGGGGCTGTTGTTCAAGGGAAACCTCAATTTGCAGACCATTATCTTGATATTTTGACAAATCCAACACTCATTGTTGAAGTCTTATCCAAAAGTACAGAGTTGTTTGATAGAACAGATAAATTTGAATCTTATCGTGAATTGGACAGTTTGAAAGAATATATTTTGGTGTCTCAAAACCAACCTTATGTTGAGCAATTTTATAAAAACAATGCAGGTGAATGGGTTGTTGGTCATAAATTAAACAGCCTTGATGCCGTATTGACGCTTAAAAACCTACCTTTTCAATTGCCATTGAATAAAATCTATCAACGTGTGAATTTTGATGAAAAAGAAGAAGAGGTTAGTAAATGAGTGATTTTATAGTCACTCATTCACCTTATCTTTTTTTTACTCTCTCTCATTTTCAAATTCAAACTCTTTTTCACTATCCGTATCCGTTTTGACCCTAAAACTCTCCACAAACGCCACATAATCTTTTACAGCCAATTTTGCTTCATCAATACGTGCCAAATACTGAGGGGTCATCAGTTGTTTATTGTTCAGAAAATCGGTCAAAGTTTCATCAAAAAAAAGGTACGTTTGAATTTGTTGCTCAACTGCAGCATCAGCAAGCGGACGGTCTGCATTTGCCAATTGATTTTTGGCGGCTTCATAAAATGCGGGAACTTGGTCTAATTTATTGAAAAGAGTTTGCAAACGAAAAACATCTGCGGCATAATTCGATTCTAAAATGCGTTTGAATCCTGGTAATACATTGAAAAACATAGGATTATGGTCATGTTCTGACAAGTAGCCGCCTACATTTTTTAAAATATTCTCAACCTTTTGAACATCACGACCGTGTGGAAAATCGGAGCTATTCGTATTAAAACGCTTCAATTCAGAAGAGAAACGTTGATGAAATTGTTTAACCGAATCGAAATAAGTTGCCGTTGGCAAAGCCAAAAAAGCCAGTTTTTCATTGTTTTTACTGAGGGGTGTCTCATCGGGAAAAAGTTGTGCATACTCTTTCACAAAGTTTGTAGCGAAGGATTGAAAATCTTTTTCAGACTTTTCTTGGCATGAAATGATTGAAAAACAAAGAATTACAAATAAAAATTTCTTTAACATAAATTTCTTGTTTAAAGTACGTGTTTCGTCTATTACTTTTGCGGCTCAATATAATAATGGTGAATGACGAATGGTGAATGGTGAATGATAATTTTTCACAAAAGTTCACTGTACAACATTCGCCATCCACCATTCACCATATACCATTAAAAAATATGAACGCTCTCGCGCAAACGAATTTTCAACTGCCCAATCAAACGGCTTTTTATCGGGGCAAAGTCCGTGATGTCTATACCGTCGGCAACAAACTCATTATGGTTGCCAGCGACCGTATTTCTGCTTTTGACCATGTGTTAGCGAAGCCGATTCCCTTCAAAGGGCAAGTATTGAACCAAATTGCAGCGCATTTTCTACACGCCACTGAGGATATTTGCCCCAACTGGTTGACAGCAACACCTGACCCAAATGTAGCGATTGGCTATGCGTGTACACCTTTTAAAGTTGAAATGGTCATACGTGGTTATCTCGCAGGTCATGCGGCAAGGGTATATGCGAAAGGCGGACGCGTTTTGTGTGGTGTGTCGTTGCCAGATGGTTTGAAAGAAAATGACCGTTTGCCTTCGCCCATCATTACGCCCACAACAAAAGAATCAGTTGGTCACGACGAAGACATCAGCCGTGAAGACATTCTTGCAAAAGGTATCGTCAATGAAGCCGATTACATTGAGTTAGAACGCTTAACACATGCGCTTTTTCAACGAGGTACTGAAATGGCTGCCGCACAAGGTTTGATTTTGGTAGATACCAAATACGAATTCGGCAAAACAGAAGATGGCCGTATCGTTGTGATTGACGAAATACACACGCCCGATTCGTCGCGATACTTCTATACTGAGGGGTATGCTGAACGTCAAAACAACGGCGAAAAACAACGTCAATTGTCAAAAGAATTTGTCAGAGAATGGTTGATTGCGCACGGTTTTCAAGGTTTGGACGGTCAATTGATGCCCATTATGCCTGATAGTTTTGTGGAAGAAATTTCAGAACGTTATATTGAATTGTATGAAAATATAACTGGAAAGGCATTTGAAAAAGCAAATTCAGACGATATTTTAGGGCGCATTGAGCGCAATATTTTAGCAGCTATTTGATGATTTTTTGTCATTCTGAACGAAGTGAAAGAATCTGAATATCCCCCACAGATTCTTTCACTTCGTTCAGAATGACAAAAATACTCGGTGGAATCTTTTCAAGGCTTGACGGCGACATCTTTCCTAAAAGTACGCCTCATCCATCGTGTTTTGAACTTCTCTATAATCACTAATTCTGATTGAGTGAGAGCTTCTATGTTTAAAAGAGGTAATGTATAAAGTGTTCCTGACGAAACAAGTACAGTGAATTGGCTGTCTTGTTTGACGCTAAAATGACCCGTCAAGACTTGATCGAAATGATGTAAAAAATTAACTGACCGACTGAACTCAAAACTTTCTCCTATCCTCAAAGTATCAGCCAAACCCGATTGCTCATATAGCGACCATCTAAGTGAAGGTATTGAACGGCTATTTGAATCGAGAGACTGACTCATTTCCACCTTTTCTAATGCGTAAGTTCCCACAAGTAAACAGGAATCAGCCATTTGTCCAAAAATAGATGATTCAACCAAAAATATAAAGAGTATTAAACTAATAAAACGCATGAGAAAGTCGCTTTTGTATTTTTACTTTTAAAAAATATAATAAAATAATAATTTTTAAAACATTTACTAATAATGTCTTAGTGTTCACCATTCACCATTCACCATTCACCATTCACCATTCACCATTCACCATTAAAACTTATTCATCACTTCTACAACATAAGTAATATCTTCATCTGAGTGAATAGTAGAAATAGGTAAACTCAATTCTGTGGCATGGATTTGACGAGCTAATTCAAAATCTGCATCTTTAAGTATTACGTCTGACCGTTTTGCCCAATCGCGAATACTGTTTTGGTCGCAAGGTGCTGTCGGGTAGTGAATTTCTGTTTTTATCCCTTTTTCTAAAAGATAGGCTTTTAAAGTATCTCGGTTCGGATGTCGAATTGGGAAAATATGATAGACGTTATAAATGCGCTCATCCAATGTCGGCAAAATGAAATTTTCATTCAAGTTGTTAAGATAAAAATGAGCGATTTCATTTTTACGTGCATTGATGTTATCTAAATGGTTTAACTTTTTAGTTAAAAATCCAGCTTGTATTTCATCCAGCCTTGAATTGTCTCCAATGTACTCATTTTTGTATTTTATATTAGAGCCATAGTTGCGCCAAGCTTTGATTTTACGATACAAATTTTCATTATTTGTAGCGATAGCACCTGCGTCACCCAATGCACCCAAGTTTTTTGTTGGATAAAAACTGAATGCACCTACGCCAAATGTACCTGTCATTTTACCATCAAATGTTGCGCCATGTGATTGAGCGCAGTCTTCAACAAGTTCCAAATTATATTTCTCACAAAGAGACATAATTGCTACCATGTCGCATGAACGCCCGTACAGATGGACGAGCATAATCGCCTTTGTTTTTGAAGTTATTTTTTCTTCAATTCTTTGACAATCAATATTATACGTATTCATGTCGGGTTCGACAAAAATAGGAATATGCCCACAATTGATAATGGCATTGACTGTAGCAATGTACGTATTTGAAGGCACTATGATTTCTGAACGCGGCTCAAAATCCCAACATTTCAAAGGGATTTCCAAAGCATCTAAACCCGAAGCGACACCAATGACGTATTTGACTCCAAGAAATTCAGCAAACTGTTTTTCAAAATTTTCAACATTTTTGCCCAATATAAACCAACCACGTTCCAAAGCATCATTGAACGAAGCTCGATAATCTTCAAAAAATGGACGGTTTAGAAAATGTAAATTTTCGTATTCAACTAGACGCATTGTGTTTTAACTTTTTAGTTAAAAATAAATTTTATACTGAGGGGTATGTCATTCGACTAAAAAACTGGTATTTGGATAAGGTGTATCAATATAATCGGTCACATCATAAGGTGTAGAAGCTAAAACCAAAAGCGTTGCATTTTCAGAAAATGAGTGCATAATATGCCAGTCAGACGGTTCAATAATGAGGATTTTGTTAGCAGAATCTAAGACAAAAGTTTCTTCTTTTTCACCATTATTATTGAAAATGGAACAGCTACCGCCCAAACAAATCAAAGCTTGAAAAGACCGATGATGCCGATGACCGCCTCGACGTACATCAGAAGGCACCCCATGAATCCAATACACCCTTTTTATGTCAAATGGAATCTGATTTTGGGCAACATTGAGTATGCCACGCGGGTCAGAGAAATTACGCAATTCTATGATATGAGCCAAGGATTTTTAGTTTTTAGATGATAATTAACAGAAATAAATTAGTTGTGGATTGTCGAGTAACCAATCCCCAATAACGAATAACCAACAACTAATTTAGTCCAGTTTTTAAAAAGCGATTCAGCACATTTGTTTTCACAAAACCCCACCAACCTTTACGACGGTCTTCGTGAAATTGTTTAGATGATAAATAACCAATTTTGTCAAAGTCAGGGTCAAAGCTAAGTAATTTTTGTTGCGCAGCTTTTACTTTTTGGATATAAGGTTCATAAAAAATGGAACGTACAGGACGGTTCAAAATATACATTTTAGGGGCATACACTGCACCACCGTTTTCATAAAGTTTAACACCGTGAAAATGGAAAAAGACAACGGGGAAATGATTCGTTTGTTTGTTTACAATCCAAAGACTATTGGCTACAATGTATGAAAATGAATTATTTATAGTACCAATAATTTCACCATCTGATGAAAATAAATCGTTTTTATTTTTGATCGAAGATGCCTCTCCATCTTGAATGACAGCTTCATTTTGTTTCAAAAAGCTAAATTGTTGCACATTCCAGGGAGCTAAACCTCCGCCAAGATGCTGCAAAACATGAACCTCTTCAAAGCGCGTTGTCCAATCATCAAGATATTTTTGGTCACCAAATTTACCATCTTCAAAACGGTTGTAACACCATTCCAAACAACGGTCTCGCCACCATTTCAAGACTTTTAGCCCCCCCCCAGTATTATCGAAATACATAAACTGAACACAATATTTTCCCGACAATTTTGACTTATCGTAAGCTGGCGTATAGCGGTGTTCAGTGATGATAACGGAACAGTTTGACGGTTTTTCGGCTATCAAAATTTGGGGATTTTGATAGAAATACATATCGGCATCAATATAAGTACAATGCGGTAAATTAAACTTTTCAATACAATATAAGATGGTCGAACTCGTACAAGTCCAACAATATTCGCCACGAGAACGGGTCGGTTTGATGGATAAAAGTTGTTCATCTTCAAACTCTGAAAGCGAAATGATGGTCAAATTAGGCAGTTGCATCGCAGTTAAAACTTCGAAACATTTATCGTCAAAGGCAAAAACATAGAGGTGTGCCTCCCCCTCAGTAACGGACATCAATGACTCGTAAGTCACCAAACCACGAGCTAAATAATTAGAATCAAAAAGTGTACAAAAATGAAGCATTGTTATTTTGAGTTATCTATTTTTTTCAATTCACAGAAAAAGCCTAAAAAAGTACATTCTAATTGATTGAATTTATCAAGAGAAGTAAATTCGGCAACAAGATGATAATGTTGATTGATATAATTTAAAAATTTTGGTAAACTTAATATGGATACAGGGTACGTGGCTTTGTAAACGCGCGGGTCAACAATTTGCTTCAAAATCCAGTCTTTTTTTCGATGTGAAAAAGGCGTTCTGTCTATCCATAAATAGGGAATTTCTTGTTTTACGATTTCGTCGATCCAAGTATATGGATCTTCCAAATATTGTAAAACACTTGACATTACAACGACATTAGGTTGATATTTTTTTACTGCTTCAGCTATTGTATATTCAAATTTTAAGGTCTCTGTCTCAAACTCTTTTTTTCCAATATCTACAAAATGGGGTTGTTCGACCACACACCATTTTACATTAGGAAATTGACTTAAAAAATCGCTGTGCTGATGATATAAACTGGCTAACGAACCCCCAAAATCAAGGATACTTAATCGTGCATATTTATCAACAATATGATTTAACCCAAAAATTAATTGTTCGATTTCTACTTTTTCGTGGAACAAAAAACCATCTCTTTCAAAGATTGCATTACCATTTTTAACGGCTCTGGCAGCTGTTAAAACGCTTTCTAAAATGGGTTCGGCATCGTAGCCCTCACAATCTGCTACTGCTGACTGCCAAGTTTTATAATCGCCAAAAAAGCCCCAGCCTTTAATATAACGATAGTATAGATTTACAAAATATTGGTACACAGTATTTTAGTTTTTATAATCTTCTAAACGATTTTTAGCAATGGTATCCCAACTAAATTTTTCAATGATTTCATCTCTCCCTTGACGACTTAGTACTTCTCGTACTGAGGGGTCAATCAACTCATTTAACTTTTTAGTTAAACTATTTAGTTGATAGGTTGCACAAAAACGACTTACGATTTTTGGGCGGTATGCGGTTGTACCGTCGTTCACAACCGTAGAATCAACAAGGTCATAAGTCGTCGTAGCATCTGCCATAACAAGACATAAACCAGTTGCCACAGCATCTAATTGACTTGATGACTCACCAAAAGGCCAGACTGCAATATCAGCCGCTTGATAGTATTGTGGCAAGGTTAAATGTGGTTGCATTGGTAAAACAATAGCCCCCTCAGTATTATGTAACAAAGCACCGTCTTCGCCTTCACCTATGAATAAAGCTTTGATTTTCAAGCCTTTATAGCGCAAGTTTGTTATCGCATCTGCTAATAAATCGGTACGTCGTAACTTGAGAAACTTTCCAGTATATATGCACAAAACCTCATCATCTTCAACGCCAAATTGTTTGCGAACGCGCAATCTGTTGTCTTGATTCGGTGCGAATATGTCAGTGTCAACGCCCAAAGTTGTTACTTTTAATTGCTCCTTTGGTACGCCAAAATACTTTTCAGCAACTTCTGCTGCATCGGTTGTGACGCAAAAACATTTTTTAGTAAATAACGAAATAAAATGACCCGATAAGGTGAAAGTTAGATAAAAAAGCAACCGTTTTTTCCAATTAAAGTCAATGTGTGCTTGTGGAGTTGGAAAAAGAGCTAAATAAGACGTATGATTGGACGTAAAAAGCTTAAAAGGTTTGGAAATTAACAATTTAGTCAAAACGATGCGCAAAGTATCCCAATCGGCATGACTAAAAGTATGAACGATTTCTGGTTTTAACTTTTTAATTAAAGTCGTCAAACCTATAATGTGAATGCGTTTGCGAATGGTTTTGAAAGGCAAACGATATATTGTAACGCCATTTAAAATATATGTTTTTTCTTCTACAATGGGTTCGCCGAGATATGAACCGTAAGCATCGCGCCAATAGGGTTGATTGTAATAAACTTGAGCCGTCGAAGTAATGAGGTGCACCTCATGTCCCAATTTAGCCAACGCTTTTGGCAGGCAATTTTCGAGATAGCCCATGCCCTCTGAATACCAAGATGAGACAAAAATTATTTTCATACGAATCGTTTCACGTTTATTACGGCAAAATTAGCTTTTAGTTTGTCTTTTTATTAAAAAACAAGATTTATACTGAGGGGGTGCTCAGAGAAAGAAAAATGCCATCTGAATGAACAGTGGCATTTTTTATTTCGTAAAATATTGTTAGTCAATCAATTACACGCGTTTCTTTTTTATTGAACAACCCACAGCCTTTGTTAAACTGGGTTCTGGATTTTTACCCGCTTTGAGTGCTTCAATGGCGTTTTCGACATATTTTATTTTTACGGCTGATTCATCATCCGCATTGTCGTCAATGCCGCCAATGTATTTGACGACTTTATTGTTGTCTAAAAGGAAGACATGCGGTGTACGAGTTGCCCCAAACTTTGGAAAAACATCTTGTTTTTCATCCATTAGATACACATAAGGGTATTTTTTTTGCTTTGCGCGTGCCTGCATTTTTTCATAACTATCTGCCGATGTCAAATTGGGATCGTTTGGATTGATGGCAATGACAGGAAAGCCTTGTGGCGCATATTTATTATGCAAATTTATGATCCGTTGCTCATAAGCCTGTGCGTAAGGGCAGCCGTTGCAAGTAAAAACGACGATATATCCTTTGACGTTTTTATAGTCTTTCAAAGAGACCATTTTGCCGTCTATGTTTTTCAAATTGAAGTCTTCGGCGGTGTCTCCGATTTGGTAACCCCCAACATTTGGTAGGGTAAAAGAAAACGCAATAATAGCAGCAAGGATAGAAAGTTTAATAAATTTATTCATGACAGTTAAAATTTAAAATGTTATAAAATATTGTTAATCATATTTTAATGGTGTTTGTAAAATGTGTATGTGTTTTTTTGTCATTCTGAACGCAGTGAAAGAATCTAAATATTATTTTACACAGATTC
>JAYSQG010000590.1:0-2965 GCA_043721685.1 Saprospiraceae bacterium
TTTTTTAACCCAATTATAGATGTTTTATCGCTAAATTGTTAAATATTTTTATTCACTATTTGTAAATAATTGATTATCAATACTTAGAGAATTGCTGGAGTCTTGTTCGCAAATTTATTTGTGAACACCATTAATTCACAGCTAAAAGCCAATTAATTATGAATATTAAATTTGGTTTGGTTTGGTTTTTGATAAAAATTTTTTACGCGTATATTTTATTTTTATCATTTTTTAAAATAAATTCAATATGGGACTTAAAGTTTCTCGGGGTTTCAAATCCTATACAGATGCTAAATCAGTATCATTCGCTAACACCGTCTATGAACGGATGTCTTCAGACAATCAATACATAACTTTAAAACCGTTTGTTGATAACATCAAAATTAAGAAGGATGCTTTGGTAACAGTGCTCTTGCTGTACGGAAAGACCAAGACCGCAGAGATGAGAAAAATGCTTTTAAAGAAGCACTCATCAATCTTTTAGATAAAATTGCTCATAAAATTGAGGATTTAGTAGAGGAGAGAGGGAATAATTCTCGTGTTATAACGGATGCGGGTTTTGAAGTGCGCAACACAACTAAAAAAGAAAAAGAACCCGTAACAAAATTGGATATGCCTGTTTTGATTGTCAAGGATGTCGATAAGAAACCAGGTTGGGCAAGCCTTACATGGGGAAAAGTGCTTCATGCACTCACTTACGCCATTCGACACAGAAAGAAATCAGAAACAGTTTGGCAAAACGGTAACTACAATGATAAAGGTGAATTTACTTTTACCAATCTCGAACCAGACAATGTCTATGAGTTTGAGATTTGTACCTTGGGTCCTGACGGTATTTCCAGTGGCTGGACGGGAGCAACGCCTATTTATGTGTCTTAATGGTGAATAGTGAATGGTGAATAAAACAAAACTGCCTCGCTTTGGGTTTCCGAAGCGAGGCAGTTTTGTTTATAAATACTGAGGGGATATTTTACGCCAGGCATACATCGTTTTTCCAAAATGTTTGTAACTTTCCGCATTGAGATTCAATACTTTATTTTTCAACATCAAACTATTAAATATGGCATTTATTCAAGAAACAAAGATTTATGATGTCGTCATCGTCGGTTCAGGTGCTGGCGGCGGCATGGCAGCCTACATTTTATCGAAGGCGGGGGCAAAAGTTGCCCTGCTCGAAGCAGGCGGATACTACGACCCTGCTGACCCTAAATACATCACACAACTCAAACCGTCATGGGAGTCGCCGCGGCGTGGTGCTTCAACGTCTTCGCGCGATTTTGGCGATTTTGATGCCGCATGGGGTGGCTGGCAATTGGATGGAGAGCCTTATACACATAAAAATGGATCAAAATTCGACTGGTTTCGCTCGCGTATGTTGGGCGGACGGACGAATCACTGGGGGCGCATCTCTTTGCGGTTTGGACCTGATGATTTTAAAGCAAAAAGTATAGACGGTTTAGGTGAAGACTGGCCCATCGGCTACGACGACATGAAGCCTTTTTATGATAAAGTGGATAGATTAATAGGCGTTTTCGGCACAAATGAAGGTATTCGCAACGAACCTGATGGCGAATTTCTGCCGCCACCCAAGCCCCGTTTGCATGAGTTGATGATTAAAAAAGCGGCGACAAATATTGGTATCACAACCATTCCGTCTCGTATGTCTATGCTCACAAAGCAGATAAACGACGAGCGTGGGCAGTGTTTCTATTGTGGACAATGTAGTCGGGGTTGCTCCGCTTATGCCGATTTTTCAGCGTCTTCTTGTTTGGTCAAACCTGCCGTCAAAACGGGTAATGTGGATTTATTCACGATGGCAATGGCGCGGGAAGTATTGACAGATGCGGCAACAGGTTTGGCAACAGGCATTTCGTATGTAGACAAACGCGACCTTTCGGAAAAAACGATACGTGCAAAGATTGTTGTCTTAGGCGCATCAGCTTGTGAGACGGCGCGTTTGCTTTTGAACTCCAAATCAGCACGTTTTACTGAGGGGTTGGCAAATTCAAGCGGTGTCGTTGGCAAATACCTTCACGACTCGACGGGCTTAGGTCGCTCGGCTTTTATTCCGCAATTATTGGATAGAAAACGCTACAATGAGGACGGTGTGGGCGGTATGCACGTCTATTCGCCTTGGTGGTTAGACAATAAAAAATTGGACTTTCCACGTGGTTATCACATCGAATACGGTGGTGGTATGGCTATGCCTGGCTATGGTTTTGGCTTCGGTATGGAACGTACGAACGGCAAAATAGCCCAAACCAATGGCGATTTGCTGCCTGCAGGTGGCTACGGAAAACGCCTAAAAGAAGAAGTTAGGCGACAATATGGTGCAGTAATCGGTATGGCTGGACGTGGTGAAGCCATCGCTTCGCCCGATAATTATTGCGAAATTGACCCCTCCGTAGTGGACAAATTTGGCATTCCCGTTTTGAGGTTTAACTACAAATGGTCAGACCATGAAATCAATCAAGCCAAGCACATGCAGGACACGTTTGACGGATTGATTAATGAACTTGGTGGTATTCCTCTGAATAAAAATCCTGGGAAAGAAAATGATTATGGCCTCCTTGCACCCGGTCGAATCATTCACGAAGTTGGTACAGTGCGTATGGGCAATAATAAAAACACATCGGCTTTGAACAGCAATTGTCAAGCGCATGATGTTAAAAACTTGTTTGTCGTGGACGGTGCCCCTTTTGTTTCGCAACCACATAAAAATACGACTTGGTCAATTTTGGCACTCGCGATGCGGACATCGGAGTATATTGTTGAACAACGGAAAGCAGGTCGGATTTAACAAGTTCGAACACGGATTAAACTGATTTACACAGGTTTACACAGATTTTTTTTTGATTTAGATAATAAAATCTGTGTAAACCTGTGTAAACCTGTGTAAACCTGTGTAAACCTGTGTAAACCTGTGTAAACCTGTGTAAACCTGTGTAAACCTGTGTAAACCTGT
>JAYSQG010000591.1:0-3702 GCA_043721685.1 Saprospiraceae bacterium
CCTGATTTATCGTCCGCTTTGCCATGTGTTGCGAGGTGGAGGATGCGGGCAGATTGTGCCGTTTCAACGAACATTTGCGTTGTGGCTGCCTTGCCGACAATCGCTTCACCACCCATAGATTTGGCGATGCGGAAGGCTTCTTCGCCACTGTTACTGAGGGGTGTCAAATCGCGGCGCATCGCTATGTCATCGGCAAAGGTTTTGGCTAAGGCAGTCGTATCGTTATCAAAAAACGGGGCGTAGGCGATGATAGCTTTGTCGGGTGTCGTCTGGTGTTTTTTTTGCATCATCTCACGCAACAAAGTGGCTGAAAACGAATAGCTGATATTGTGGTCACGCAACAGATAAGCGTGGTCGTGGAAACGAATGGCTTTTTCAGGCTTTTGCATCAACAATGCCTCGAAAGGGATATAGCCGAGAATGCCATCGGGAACGATAATCAGGTCTTCGGATAGCTGAGATTTGACTGGTTTAATGAGCTTTTCATAAAGTTCAATCGCTTTTTCATAATAGGCAAGTGCTTTTGAATAATCGCCTTTTGACTTATAAGTATCCGCCATATTCAAATAGAAATTGCCAAAATCAGGATATGTACCTTCGGGCCAATAGAACAAAGCAATTTTGTAAGCGTGTTCAAAATCAGCTATCGCCTCATCGTATTTGCCCAAATGTTTGGTTGCAATACCTCTGTTTTCATAACCTTGTATCAATCTAAAATAATTTGGTCCGAAAGATTCGTCTATTTCAATGCCTTTATTCTGATAAAATAACGATTTTTCATACTCCCCTAAGTTTTTATACACAATCCCTAAATCGTTATAAACCCCAGAACGCCTTATATTCGTTTTGAACTTATCTTCAATATTCAACAGGTTTGTGTAATAGAAAATGGCTTTTTCAAAATCGCCTTTTCGTGCGTATGCTTGCGCCAATCTGAGCCGCATCTTTAAAGTAGGCAGTTCGCCCGAAAGTTTTGTTCTTAGCTCAATTGCCTTTGGTAATGCTTTAATTGCTTCGCTCAACCTCGCCGTATTATAGAAAGTCAAGGCTCTGAGTTCATAAGTACGTGCCGTTAAATCAGAGTTCAAACCAAATAAAGGGGCATACTTTTCGATAATAATATCAGCAATGTTCATCCCTTCATCATATCGTCTCATAGAAAAATGTATATCTACGAGACAAAAAGCCTTAAAGTATAATACTTCCCCAAAAAAAGTGTTCAATGTATCGCCTGTTTGTTTTAAGATATGATAGGCTTTCTCTAACCTTGGCAATGCGCCCATAAGTGCATAGTTAGGTATCAATTCTTTGGCATCTATTAACAACCGTCGCGCCATAGCTGTATCACCAACAATCGGCGTTCCGAAAGTTTTAGTGTTTGCAGATACTTCTTTTCCATGTACTTTGATTTTTCCTGTATTATTAAAATCGGCGTTAATGGTCAAAGTGCCATTCGTTACTTCTATATTGCCCGAGTTTTTGAGCATAACACTCGATATATCAATGTCTTCTGAACCTGATTTTAAGAAAGTACCTTCAATCGCAACAATGCCGTTTGCAGGAAGGTCATAATTATAGAGCATTTTTGTCCTTCCTTCTTCTTTCAAAGTTTGACCAATAGGAATCCGCAATTCTCCGCCTTTATATACGACAATTTCCCCTTCAAGCCATGTACCACCGCCCTTTAAAATAACTAATTTTCCTGTAATATTGTGCGTGTTTTTGGTCATTAACTGAGTTGTCCCATTAATTGTTACCGTCCCATTTCCGCCAAAATTCGCCCAATACCAAATCAGATTGCCATTGACTGTAATATTGCCTTCGTTTTCTATGATGCCAAAGACCAAAAACAAATCATTTTTTATGGTCATGTTTGCTTTACCGTTGATTGTACCCAAACCCGCTATTTTAAGCGAAGCCATCGTGACATCAATATCTAATTTGATAATGCCTGAGTCAATAACGACATCCGTTTCTGCATTTGGGACGTTGCCACATGACCACTTCGTCGCATCGCTCCAATTGCCGTTGCCCCCTTTCCAAGTGCAAGTTGTGGCGTTTGTTTGAAGATTGAATAAAAGAAAAAGAGCGAATAGGAAAAAGGCGTTTTTAGAATAGCGTTTGTTCATTATTTTGGCTTTTATGCGTTAAGATTTTTTGTAAAACAAAGCTACTCTTTTTTACATAATTCTATACGACCAAAACAAAGTACCCCCCTCAGTATCCAAGCCTTTTAAGCGTTAATGCCGCTTTATTGGTATATTGATGACCATTGTCAGAGGCTATTTTGGTCAAATGTTGCACACCTTCTTGTTTTTGTCCATTGGCTAAAAGACATAAAGCAGCATAATATTCTGCAGTTTCCTTGCGACCAAAACCGTCATTTTTGACTAAATCCTCAAAAATAGGTAAGGCTTTGAGATATTGTCCATTCAAAAAATAAGTAATGCCACGCAAAAATACCCCCTCAGTATTTGACACATTTTTTAGCACATTCAAGGCTTTTGAATAGTCTTTTTGCTTTAAAAGGCGATAAGTTTCCGACATCAACCGATTCGATTGTGTATCCCGTCTGACCGTATTGTTTTCGAGGTCAATCAGTACCAATGCTAAGTCCTCGTTAGTGGTTTCCAAAAGGTCATTTGGCAATGTCTGCGCCTTTACAATGGGTTTTTTCGCATCTGATTTTGTTGGCGAAGGCAGTACCGATTTATTCAGAAAAGGTGATTTATTTTGCGTAGGAATAGTTGGATTGGGCTTAGTTTGAAGTGTGTCTATATTGTTTTTATCAATAATTAAACTGTCTTCTTTATTCAGATTGTTAGGTAAATCCATGTCGTTTTTAGGTTTAAATAAAAAATATAAACCCAACAAAACAGCAAATGTGATTAAAAGTAAAACGCCATTTTTCCATTTGTTTGAACTTAAAGGTTTGTCATCAATCTCCGTTTCCCAATTTTTCATTTTAGCCCTCAAATCATCTTCTAACAATATGTCGAGGGCTTCTAAATGCACACGTTGCCGTGCGACCTGTTGCGCCAAAGCGGTATCTGCCGCAATGTCTTGTTCAAAAGCCGCCGTTTCCTCATTGGAAAGATGCCCTTTCAAATAAGCATCTATTTTTATCAATAGGTTATCTTCTTCTTGCATATCTTAATTTCCGTTTTTTAAATAGCGTTTAAGTGTTGGGTTTTCATCAATCAATGCGCCCAATTTTTGACGACACTCAAAAGCCATTTTACGAGTCATCGCATCACTTGAAATGTGCATCAATTCACGAATCTCTTTCATTGAAAATGACAGCATATAATGATTGAGCAAAATGCGGCATTTATCATCTAATTGAAGCAATAATCTGCGAATAATCTCTTGTTTTTCTATTTTCATGGTTTCTGTTTCAGGCGTTTCAGGTGCAACAACGATGGGCATTTCTGCTTGATTATCAATACGTTGTTGACTCCGTTTATTAGAAAAAGCACGCCCTTCACAAATGCCCATAAAATAAGGTTTCAAAGGTTTGTTTTTGTCAAAACTACCACTTCTGATATGTTGGTCAAGCGTAATGAAGGCTTCTTGAAACGCATCTTTTGCATTTTGCAGAGTCACGCCTTTGTGTTGCAAAAAACGCATAGCCTCGTTCCGCCAACCCGAATCCACAAAGATGTAATGCAAAGCCCTATCACGGTCAACGGATTGACCACA
>JAYSQG010000592.1:0-16480 GCA_043721685.1 Saprospiraceae bacterium
GGCAAAAGCAAACGTCAAGTTTACGATGGCGACCCGCCAAAAGTAACGATTTTGCGCCCTTCAAACAGCCCTTATAATACGTATGATGCCATCGAAACGCTCCGTGCAGAGGTCTTAGGTGTGTCTGATCAAGAAGATATTAAGGTGACGGTCAATGGTGTTCAATCCAATTTCACTTTCAAAAAAGATGAAGTCAATGCCGATTTACTGTTGCGCATAGGTGAAAACGCGGTCATTGTTAGAGGTGAAAATCAATTTGGTTCTGACTATAAAACAATCATAATCAATCGTTTAGAAAAACAAAGATTGCCTGACCCGCCCGTTGTGGTCACACCGCCAACACCGACATATCCGCCGACAAATCCTACGAATCCCTCGAATCCAACATATCCAAATACACCAACGACTCAATCGCCACGAGTGAAATTTACTTCACCTACTTCATATTCTGAAACCGACCGCGAGAGACAAGCGATTCGGGTGCGTATTGACAACGTGACCAATAATCAAGATGTGACGCTGACGGTCAATGGACGGAATTTCAACGATTTCCGTTTCAGCTATGGTGAATTGACTTATGATGCGCCGTTGAATGAAGGGCAAAATTCGATAACGGTTTCCGCAAGAAATTCGGCTGGTTCGTCTTCCGATGCGGTGACGGTCAATTATCGTCCTGTCGTCGTTCAACGTGTCAATTTACCGATTGTACGCATTACGTCAACAGGTAGTCCAGTTGAAAACTCATTTGGTGGTTGCCAAACGACGATTGAAGCACGGGTTGAAAATGTCTCAAACGGTCGTGATATAACGATGACGGTTAATGGACGGGCGTTTACAGATTTTAATTTCAATTATTCAACAAAAATACTGAGGGGGTCAGTTAACCTTGCTACGGGTTCAAACCAAATCATTGTCCGCGCGCGAAATGAGTCTGGCGAAGCAAATGATAGAGCCGATGTGAATTGCGCAGAACGCCGCCGCAATCCGCCAACAGTTCAGATTTCACAGCCACGAAACAATGATGTTGTTGAACAACAAACAATTGAAGTACGTGCCTTGACAACGAATGTGACAGCACAGAATCAAGTTCAACTGATTGTGAACGGTTACCAAAATTCGAATTTCTCATATAGTACTTACAACAGAACGGTTTCTGCACGTATCAACTTGGTTGAAGGCGAAAATTCTATCCGCATACGTGTATCGAACAATGATGGCTCGAATGAGGACATTGTGCGCTTTACGTACCGTCCACGTGTGGTTGCAACGCCGCCCCGCGTGACGATTTTGCAACCGATTAACGGCACGTTTGCTAAAAATCCAGATGTTGATGTTCAAGCGACGACAAGTAATATCAGCAACCAAAGTCAAATACAATTGACGCTGAATGGTCGTGGGCAATCCTTCAATTTTGAGCCTTCGACACAACTTATCAAAACACGTTTGAATTTGGACGCAGGTGCGAATACCATCAGAATTACGGTCACAAATCCAAGTGGTTCAGATGCAGCGACCGCAACGGTTACATATAACAAACCTGTTATCACTGAAACGCCCCGTCCGCCACGTGTCAATATCCTGAATCCAACGGACGGCAAGACAGTGACCGACCCCTCAGTAACCCTTGAAGCGCAGATAGATAATATGACCGCAGGGAGTAAAGACATCAAAATCATACTGAATGGCACTGAAATGGGTGCAAATATGAATGTTATGCGTCAAATACGTCAACGCCTTAGTTTGGTAGAAGGTGTCAATACCATAACTGTACGCGCGACAAACAAGGATGGAAAGGATGAAAAAACGGTGCACGTCACTTATGGTAAGATATTCGTGCCACCGATAATAGGGAAAGGGAAAGAGCTTCCAACTCCTATTGATGTAGACAACACCGTTTCCCCTTTGCCAACGATTTCGAACTTCAATGTGACGCAACCTGTGACCGACCCTTTCGACCCTAAACCTTTGGTGAGCGTCGTAACGGCAACGATTACAAAAACGCCTAAGGCTTACATTGTCTTCAAAGTGAATGGCGAAGATGTCAATACGTTTGAATTTGATGAATTAACAGGACAGTTCCGTTATAGTTTTGGCGTAAAAAGCGGGACTACTTATACGTTTTATATTCGGGCTTACAATTTAGAAGGTCAAGCGGAGAAGACGGAGACGGTGAAGTTTTAAGAAAATAGTTATCCATAAACAAAAAAGCACCCCCTCAGTAAGGCGGTGCTTTTTTGTTTTTCAAAAACGATTCAGAAACGCAGGAACATTTAAAATAGGAATATCTTCAAACGGATGCAAGACTAACAAGTCTTCATCTTTTGAAATGATACAATCAGCAAGGGCACTTTTGGCAAGTTCAAGAAACTTGTCATCTTTGGGGTCGCGGCAAGCCTTGATTTCGTAATCAATCCGTGTCGGAAAAGCAGTGTCTTTATATTTGTAAAAAAAAGCCAAACGACGTGAAAGAGGAACGTATTTATCAAATCGAGGTAAATAAATTTTTTCTTCTAACTCTTCTAAGGTGGCATCGGAATAGACCAGATAATCTTTTCGTATCGCTTTGAGAAAAGCCTTGTTACTTAATGACCGTGGGTTGAGCATTGCAGAGAGCAGCACATTGGTATCAAAAACAAAGTTTCTCGTCATGATTCAGCGAGTATTTCGTCCAAAATATCCTCGGTCATGCCATTGGCTTCGGCTTCTTTACCAATTTCATCCATCAGTTGAATCAATTCCTCTACCTTCTGTTGATGCAAATCGTGAGCCTTTTGTTTGTGCCATTGCTGGTCAAACAATTTTTGAATTTGTTGTTTTAAAGCCGCTTTTTCTTTCGGTTTCGCTTGCCGATAAGCCAAAACAAGGCTTTCATCTAACTCTAATTTAAGCGTGAGAGTGGTCATTTATTAATTATTTTTACAAAAATAAACTTTTTTTAGATTCTACAAAATTAATCCTTTTTATAGAAACAAAAAAGCACCCCCTCAGTAAGGCGATGCTTTTTTGTTTAAATATCACTAAGTATTTGAAAATCAAGCCACTACAAGCGACTCTTTTTCCTTTTTTGCTGCCAAAGCCGCTTTGTAATCGCGGGGCATAACTTTGACAAAATGCTTTTTCAAAGTATCCCAATCGTTCAAAATCGTTAAGGCTTTATGACTTTCTGTGTAACGTAAATGCTCACGAACGAGGTTGCGGACATTGTCGAAATCTTCGTCTTCCATGCCTTCCATCTCTGCCATATCATTGTTGAAGTTAGCAGCGAGTTTTTGGTTCGGGTCATAAACATAAGCGATGCCGCCTGACATACCTGCCCCAAAATTGCGCCCTGTTGAACCCAAAATGACTGCCAAACCACCTGTCATGTATTCGCAACCGTGGTCACCGACACCTTCAACAACGGCTTTTGCACCTGAATTTCTGACTGCAAAACGTTCTCCTGCCATGCCTTTGATATAAGCCTCGCCACCTGTTGCACCATAAAGTGCTACGTTGCCGATAATGCTGTTTTCTGATGGGTCAAATGTCGCTTTTTCATCAGGTGCAACAACCAATTTACCACCTGACAAACCTTTACCGAAATAGTCATTGCCTTCACCCCTCAGTATAAAAGTGATGCCTTTGGTTAAAAATACGCCAAAAGACTGTCCCGCTGAACCATTGAAACGATAAACCAAAGTGCCATCAGGTAAACCTGCGCCTTTATAGATTTTTGAAATTTCGTAGCTCAACATCGCACCAACGGCACGGTCTGTATTTTTGATAGCGACCGTAGAAACGTATTGTTTGCCCGTTTCAAGCGTATTCATCGCTTTTTTAATCAATCTCCTATCCAAAACGTCTTCTATAACGTGGTCTTGAGCAACTGATTTGAACTGACCAACTGACTCATCAACAGGCTCTTTGTAGAGAATGGGCGACAAGTCAACAGATTTGTATTTCCAATGCCCAACGTCTTTTCTGAATTTCAACATTTCCACTTTACCAACCATATCGTTGATGGTGCGGAAGCCGAGTTCTGCCATTATCTCACGCAATTCTTGTGCGATGAATGTAAAGAAATTGATAACGTGTTCTGGATTGCCTGTGAAGCGTTTACGCAATTCAGGGTCTTGTGTAGCGATACCGACAGGGCAAGTATTGAGGTGACATTTACGCATCATAATACAGCCTTCGACGATGAGTGCGGCGGTGGCAATGCCCCACTCTTCTGCGCCTAACATCGTAGCGATAGCCACATCACGCCCTGTCCGCAACTGACCGTCCGTTTGGACAATCACACGGTCACGGAGTTTGTTTTTAACCAAAACTTGATGCGTTTCTGCCAAACCCAACTCCCAAGGAAGCCCTGCATGGCGGATACTGCTCAATGGCGATGCGCCCGTTCCACCGTCATAACCTGCAATCAAAATTTTATCCGCTTTTGCTTTCGCAACGCCTGACGCAATGATGCCTACACCTGCTTTTGATACCAATTTGACATTGATATCTGCTTTGCGATTGGCATTTTTAAGGTCAAAAATCAATTGTGCTAAGTCTTCGATGGAGTAAATATCATGGTGTGGCGGTGGCGAAATCAAGCCTACGCCGGGTGTCGAGTGCCGTACTTTCCCAATCCAATCATCTACTTTATGTCCCGGCAACTGACCGCCTTCGCCTGGCTTCGCGCCTTGTGCCATTTTGATTTGTAACTCATCGGCTTGACTCAAATAGTAACTCGTGACACCGAAGCGACCCGAAGCGACTTGCTTGATTGCCGAACGTTCCCAATCGCCATTTTCTTTGATGTCGTAGCGAATTTCGTCCTCCCCACCTTCGCCAGAATTCGAGCGTCCGCCCATACGATTCATAGCGATTGCCAAAGTCGAGTGTGCTTCATGCGAAATCGAGCCAAACGACATCGCGCCTGTTGCGAAGCGTTTTAAAATATTTTCTACTGGTTCAACATCTTCAATCGGAATCGGTGTGCCTTTACGGAACGCCATCAGCCCCCTCAGTGTCATCGCCTGTTTGTCCTGTTCGTTGATGAGTTTTGAGTATTTTTTGAAGGTATTGTAGTTACCTGTTGACGTTGAATATTGCAACAAGTGAATCGTATTTGGATTCAAAGTATGCGCTTCACCACGACGTTTCCATTGATAAACACCACCTTCTTCAAGGGATTTTGTCAAACCAAGCGGCGTATCTATGTAGGCAACACGATGACGTGTCAAAACTTCTTCTGCAATACCGTCAAAACCAACGCCTTCGATGCGAGAAACGGATTTTGTAAAACACTTATCAACAACCGTTCTGTTCAATCCGAGAATCTCAAAAATCTGTGCGCCTGCATAACTTTGAAGCGTTGAAATACCAATTTTTGACATCACTTTCAACAAACCTTTGCCAATTGCTTTGATGTATTTTTCAATAGCATACTCCACCGAATGTCCGTTGTGTTCAGCGACCCCCTCAGTATTAACGATGTTTTTGATGGTCGAAAACGCCATATAAGGGTTAACGGCCTGAACACCGTAACCAATCAACGTTGCAAAATGATGCGTTTCCCAAATATCACCCGCCTCAACGATGATAGAACACATCGAGCGCAAACCGTTTTTGACGAGGTGATGATGCACCGCACCTGCCGCTAAAAGCGAAGGAATCGGCGCATTCAAAATATCTGCTTCACGGTCGCTCAAAATCAAGATGTTAGTCCCGTTACGCACCGCGTGTTCTGATGCGCTACAAATTTGGTCAACGGCTGCTTGAAGCCGCCCTTTTTCGCCTTCACAATCGAACGTAATATCAATGGATTCCGCTTTGAAATTTGGCAGGTTTATGTTTTTTAGCTTTGCTAACTCCGAATTTTTCAGAACCGGTTGATCCAAACCAATAAAACGAGCAGAGGTTTCAGTTGGAATCAATATATTTTCACCACCACCTAATTTGACATGAAGCGACATCACATCACGTTCACGAATGGGGTCAATAGGCGGATTGGTGACTTGTGCGAATAATTGCTTGAAATAAGAGCTCAAATGTTGCGTCCGTTGCGACAAAATCGCCAAAGGCGTATCGGCACCCATCGAACCAATCGCTTCTTCTCCTGTTTTAGACATCGGCTGAATCAACACTTTCAAGTCTTCTTTTGTAAAGCCAAAAAGTTGTTGTTTTTCAGTTAAAAAACGACCGTCTTGTGCCAAAATATCTTCCTCAGCGACCCCCTCAGTATCAGGCAGGTTTTTGAGCATTGATTTGTGTTTTGACAACCAACTTTGATAATCACGGTTTTTGCAAATGCGTTCTTTGAGTTCCGCATCATCAATAATACGGTGTTCGTCAAGGTCTGCAATAAGCATTTTGCCCGGTTGCAAACGACCTTTGCGGACAACTTTTTCTTGTGGAATATCCAAAATACCTGCTTCTGAAGCAGTTATCAACATATTATCGTCTGTCAAAACCCAACGTAAAGGGCGCAAACCGTTTCTGTCCAAAGTTGCACCGACCAAAATACCATCAGAAAAACAGATGCCCGCAGGCCCATCCCAAGGCTCCATCATGGTTTCATGGTATTCGTAGAAGGCTTTTTTGTACTCTGCCATTTGCTCATCGTGCTGCCACGCTTCTGGAATCATCATCATCAAAGCATGGGGCAAAGAGCGACCGTTGAGGACTAAAAACTCCAAAACATTATCAAAATTCGCTGAATCCGACAAGGCTTGACCGCAAACGGGAAACAGTTTTTCTAATTCATCAGCCGTAAATTGAGTAGATTCCATGATAAACTCTTTAGATTTCCACCAATTCACATTACCCATAATGGTATTTATCTCACCATTGTGCGCAATGTAACGGAAAGGTTGTGCGAGTTTCCACTTAGGCACTGTATTCGTCGAAAAACGTGAATGGACAAGGGCAATAGCCGATTTCAAATCCTCATTGTGCAAATCGGGGAAATACGGACGGAGTTGCCAAGTGGTCAATTGACCTTTGTATAAAACCGTTTTATAGGAAAAAGACGCTATATAAAATTGGTCTTGTGTCTGTGGGAAAGTCTGATGAATGCGGTGCGTCGAATATTTACGCAACACATACAAACGGCGTTCGAGCCAATAACGATCTTGCGGCGTCTGACGTGGCTTGACAAAAACATGCTCCATACGAGGCTGCACACCTATCGCCGTTTCGCCTAAAAGTTCATCGTCAGTTGGAACGAGACGATAGCCCAAAAGGTCAAATTCCATCTCGTCAATATAGTCATTGAGCAACGTGCGACATTGATTACGCAAAATTTTATCGGCTGGAAAAAAGACGCAACCGACACCATATTCGCCAAAATCGGGCAATTCGAAGCCATTTTCTCTTGCTTTTTTCTGAAAAAAGGTGTGTGGTGTTTGAATCATAATACCCGCACCGTCGCCTGAATTTGGTTCGCAGCCACAAGCCCCACGATGCTCCATATTGGTGAGCATTTTGAGTGCATTTTCAACAATTTCATGCGTTTGCACGCCATTCAAATTGGCGATAAAACCCGTTCCGCAGGCATCGGATTCGAGTTGTGGTGTGTATAGTCCGCGAGGCAATTCGCCCGCTTCAAGATGTTGTGTTGTCATATTTTTAACTGATAATTTATTGGTCGAATAAAATGCCCCCCTCAGTATTTCTTGCTTCTATTTGCTCATTTTACAAGAAGGGCTACAAAGTTCTTAATTTTCTTTAAGAATGAAGTGATTTATTTTCAATAAATACGCTTGTCAATCCCTATTTAGCAGAGCAATGGTTTTCATTTTAAGAATTATACCTTAAATCGAGGCTTAACAAACAATTTTTATTTTTATAAAAACCCATTTATTAAAATAAAATTCTTTTCAGAGAAATTTTAAAAAGTAAACTAAGTCGGAGGTAAAATCAAAGCTTAAAGTAACGCCAATTTGATTTGGTAAATCTATCCCGCCAAATTACATTTGGCAAAAGAAAAGAGGCTATCCCAATCAAGTGACAACCTCTTTTCTTTTATGAGCCAAATGTAATTTGGCGTTACGTTACTCTTGCTCTTTGACAGTTTCTTCTACTTTCAAAGTAATCAACAAACCGTCTTTTTCTTCGTTCATTACAGCTTCAAACTGACTGCCTTCGGCAGGCGATTCGTTGAGGATGAACTCTGCGAGCGGGTCTTCGATATACTTTTGAACGGCACGGTTCAAAGGTCTTGCACCAAACTGTGGGTCGTAACCTTTTTCAGCTAAGAAATCTTTTGCATCATCGCTTAGTATCATGCCAAAACCCATGTTCGCCAAACGTTTCATCACATTGGCTAATGTCAAGTTGATGATTTGGAAAATTTCTTCTTTGCCCAATGAATTGAACACAATGACATCATCAATACGGTTCAAAAACTCTGGTGAGAAGGTCTTTTTCAAAGCACTTTGGATAACTGTTTTTGAATTATCTTCTGATGCTTCTTGACGTGCTTTTGTCGCAAAACCAACACCTTGACCGAAATCTTTGAGTTGACGTGCACCAATGTTTGAAGTCATAATAATCAAAGTGTTTTTAAAGTCCACTTTGCGACCCAAACCATCGGTCAATTGTCCATCATCTAAAACTTGCAAAAGAATGTTATAAACATCTGGATGTGCTTTTTCAATTTCATCTAACAATATAACCGAGTACGGTTTGCGACGTACTTTTTCCGTCAATTGACCACCTTCTTCATAACCCACATAGCCCGGAGGCGCACCGATAAGCCTTGAAATACTGAATTTTTCCATGTATTCAGACATATCTATGCGTATCAAAGAATCCTGCGTATCGAACATATAACGCGCTAAGGCTTTTGCCAATTCCGTTTTACCGACACCCGTAGGCCCTAAGAAAATGAACGTACCGACAGGTTTCAAAGGGTCTTTCAAACCGACGCGATTACGCTGAATGGCTTTGGCAATTTTGGAAATCGCATCGTCTTGACCAATGACCATTTTTTTCATGTCATTGCCCATATTCGCCAATTTCTTACTTTCACCTTCACTCACTTTGCGGACTGGAATACCCGTCATCATAGATACAACTTCGGCAATATCGTCTTCAGTCACTGGATAGTGCATGGATTTCGATTCGTCTTCCCACTGTTGTTTTTCCTGTTCGAGCTGACGGCTTAGTTTCGTTTCTAAGTCCCGTAAGTCGGCAGCACGTTCGTATTGTTGATTTTTAACGGCTTGATTTTTCTCTTCTTTGAGTGCTTCAATCCGTTTTTCAAGTTCTTCAATATGCTTAGGCACATGGATATTTTTCAAGTGAACCCTTGCACCTACTTCATCTAACACGTCAATCGCTTTGTCTGGCAAAAAGCGGTCAGTCACATACCGTTCAGAAAGCGTCACACAGGCTTTTATGGCATCTAGGTCATAAGTGACGTTGTGGAAGTCTTCGTATTTTGAACGAATATTGTTGAGAATATGAATTGTATCTTCAATGGAAGGCGGCTCAATAAGAACTTTTTGGAAACGACGGTCAAGTGCACCATCTTTTTCAATATATTGACGATATTCATCTAAGGTAGAAGCTCCAATACATTGAAGTTCGCCACGTGCTAAAGCAGGTTTGAAAATATTGGACGCATCGAGCGAACCCGTTGCACCGCCTGCACCAACCATCGTGTGAATTTCGTCAATAAACAAAATGACATCACGGCTTTTTTCCAACTCATTCATAATCGCTTTCATGCGCTCCTCGAATTGACCACGGTACTTCGTACCCGCCACCAAAGCAGCTAAATCGAGCATAACCACACGTTTGTTAAACAAAGTACGGCTTACTTTTTTCTGAATAATCCGTAAAGCCAAACCTTCGACGATGGCTGTTTTACCAACGCCTGGCTCGCCAATGAGAATAGGATTGTTCTTTTTACGACGGCTCAAAATTTGAGAAACGCGTTCGATTTCAATTTCACGACCGATAATAGGGTCGAGGCGACCTTCTTCGGCAAGTTTCGTAACGTCACGCCCAAAATTATCGAGGACAGGCGTACGGCTTTTTGTATTGCCTTTGCGGAAAGAGCGAGTGTCTTCATCTTCAAACTGGTCGTCACTGTCTCCACTGCCAGCCGCTTGGTCAAAGATTTCGGGTGCACCGTAATCGTGTTCTGCACGGACATACTCTTGTTCCTGACGGAAAGTTTCGTAGTCTACATAAAACTGATTGAGGATGCGGGATGCTAAATTTTCTTTTTGTTTCAAAATAGACATCATTAAATGTTCTGGTTGCGCTTCGTCGTTTTTAGAGTCCCGTGCTTCCAAAACAGTGAATTTTAGGATTTTTTCTGCTTGACTGTTCAAGTTAATATTGCCAACGTTTAGGTGGGAACTGGGTCCGCTATAACGTTGAATGTTTTGTTCGATGGCAGAGCGTAGGTCTTCTACATTAACTTCTAAAGAACTCAAAACACGCACAGGCAAACTATCTCTATCCATAACGAGACCTAAGAGAAGATGCTCTGCGCCGATATAATCGTGACCTAACCGAACCGCTTCATTGCGGCTATTGGCAAGTATCTGTTTTACACGGGGCGAAAATTTTTTATTATTCATCTTTATTTCGTGTGATGTGTTGTAAATTTCAAATTAAAACAAGGTGTTCAAGGTTTTGTTCTCTCAAGGCTAAAAATACTGATCCAAAGGATTCCTTCGGAAGGGGGACAACATATCATAAAAATTGTGCTTCAATGCTTACTTTTCTGCGAAAGTATGAAAAAAAACAATTAATCAAAATTCAACTGAAAAAATGATGCCATTTGATTCCAATTTTAACATTTCGGAAAGAATGTCATGTTTTAGGATAATTTCTGACAGAATTGGTTTTCTAACTATAATGAAAAATTTTATGCCGCCAAAACGCCGAACAGCAAAAAAGAATATTATCACTCTCAAACGAAACAAATTTACTACTTTTCCATTTCAAAACAAGAGGAATCTATGCCAAATTCAACATAAAGATAAATTTTGTTGAAAAACATTCCCCTTTCTAAACCCTTTGTCTAAATTTGCTACTTGTAAGTCAATTACCGTTATTACCATTCACCTCTAACCATAATTTTGAAATGAAATATTCAGTAGATAAACAAGAAAAATTTGCCATATTTTCGTTGCATGACGAAAATCTAAACTCACTCCTTGCACCATCGCTCAAAGCTCAATTCAGTTTTATCTGCGACGAAGGTATCCCCAGTCTAATTTTTGACATGAATGATGTTAAATATGTAGATTCATCAGGCTTAAGTGCTATTCTGTTGGGACACCAACTTTGGAACGATGCTGAAGGCAGCTTCATCCTGACAAATTTGAACAACGCTTATGTCAAGAAACTCATCGAAATAGCAAAATTGGATGGTTTTCTAACCATTATTCCGACTATTGAAGAAAGTAAAGAGTTTGTTTTGATGGAAGAAATTGAGCGTGAGCTTAATGGCGAAGCAGAAATGTAAATGCCGATATATTACAATATCCCAACACATCAGCTCCCCCTCAGTAAAAAAGCGAAAGACTTGTTTTCATGACGATATGAAAATAAGTCTTTCGCTTTTTTATTTATTAGGGTAAAAGGTACTTCAAATGTCATTTAACAAAAGTTTTTGCAAAAATATAAAATGATAAGGGCATCTTTAACGTTTTGCTACACTCAAAGCTATAAACCTATTTAAAAGATATTTAGAATCGTTCAAAAACAATATTTAGCCATGACAAGCACTTTTATTAAAAAATTATTCTGCGCTTTCCTTTCCTTTTTTTTACTCGGCTTTACTCTTCCTAACAAAAGCAATGGTATTTTATCCATCTTTATTAGTGGCATAGATACGCCCTCTGGCTCAATAAGAGTGGCTATCTACAATTCTCAGGATAAGTTTTTGGAGAAAAAAAGTTATGCTTTTACACAAAACAAACCCGTTGCCAATAACAAAACTCTCCGTTTTGACTTTAATATTCCCAATGCTTACTATGCAGTCACTTGCTATCACGATATTAATGACAATCACGAGCTTGACAAAAACTATATGGGTGTTCCAGTAGAGCCTTATGCAATGTCGAATAATTTCAATGTCAAGTGGAGACGACCGACCTTCGACGAAACAAAATTTGCTTTTTCTAAGCCCGCACAAACAATCTATCTTGAAGTAAAACGATGGAAAGACCGTTAACAGAATGATTTAACGTTTCATTTAATTCAATTTTTCTCGTTTTTATTTAAAAAAAATAAAATTTGCTTCATGTAGTGGAGTTTTAAAAAGATTTTTAGACATTTGTGGCAACAACAAAGCAAGCGATGTACAAATAAGCTCATTTTACATAGCTTTGTAATCTCACCCAAGCTTTCAGAATTTAATTTTAAAATTTATATAATTCCCTTATTTTATTCTAAAGAAACCGTTTGCGTTTCTTTAATACTTTTTTTTGCTCATTTTTAAAATTTTGCATTAAACCGTTTTTAAAAATCGTAAAACAAATTTTTTAAAATACTTTTTTTTGCAACACCACAGGCATTAAATTTAACGGTAGGACACATTAAGAAAAATTAAGATTAATATGCTAAAAGCGATTCCCACAATCATCATCACACTACTTTTTTCTTTTTCTGTTAAAGCTCAAATGGCAGAGCCCGTAAATTGGTCTTTTACTGCCACTAAACTGTCAAATACAGAATTTCAAATCACTTTGACAGCCAGTATTGACGAGGGTTGGTACGTTTATTCACAGGAAATGCCTAAAAAAGGTCCCGTTCCGACCAAAATTGATTTTGAACACAATCCCAATATCATCCTAGACGGTAAACTTTTGGAAATTGGTTCAAAAAAAGAAGTCTTTGACGCTAACTTTAACATGAATGTTATAAAATTGGAAGGCAAAACCCAATTTGTGCAAAAGGTTAAAATTGTAGGTAATACGACCTCTATCAAAGGTAATTTAGAATTTATGACTTGTAATGGTCAAATGTGTATGCCGCCTGAAAAGGTAAATTTTGTGGTCCCGCTCAGTAAGTGATAAAACATTTCTCTATACAGGGCGTTCAAAAGGCAGTTAGTCGGATATTCGATTAACTGCCTTTTCCTTTTCTGTTTTCTAATTGTAGCTTTGCATTTCCTAATACACATATCTTAACAGATCCACTTATTCAGACCATATCAATTTCAACAGATGAAAAAAATTTTTAGTACAATCTTCGCACTTTTATTCATTATTGGCGTTAATAATGCCCAAATTCTCAACCCTGTAAAATGGTCATTTGAATCAAAAAAAATCAGCGATACAGAATATGACCTCATTGCTACTGCCAAATTGGACAAAGGTTGGTTCATTTACTCGCAATTCCTCGTTGGCGACGGGCCTGTTCCTACCGCTTTAACTTTCAAACCGACCCCTCAGTATCAACTCATCGGGAAGGCCGCTGAAGTCAGTGACCATAAAAAATCAGGCTTTGACAAAATCTTTGAAATGAACATCACCAAGTTTTCGGACGAAGTGAAATTCATCCAACGCATCAAAATCAATGGTTCAACCGACATAAAAGGCTCTGTCGAATGGCAAACCTGCGACGATGAAAAATGCTTACCACCCAATCAACAGGATTTTTCTTATAGAATCAATACGTCATCAAGTGCAAGTGGTGGTGGCGCCGCTGCTCCTACCCCCTCAGTATCAAACCCTACGCAAGTCACGCCAACAACAATTCCACAACCCGCACAACCTTCGAAAACAGGTACAACGACTGCCTCTTTACAACCTCAAACCAATGGTGTTCAAAAACCAGTGACATGGACTTTTGAATCAAAAAAAAACACCGATTCCGAGTATGACCTCATTTTCAAGGCAAAACTTGACCCCGATTGGCATATTTACTCCCAGTTTTTGAAAGGTGATGGTCCAATACCTACAAGTTTTACCTTCGATAAAAATGATAATATTGAATTAATAGGTAAAGTAAAAGAAGAAAGTCCGAAACGTCGCCAACACAAAGAAGCCGTTTTTAACAATATGACGGTCGTTGATTTCTCTGAAACGGCTACGTTTACGCAACGCATAAAAATTAAAGACATTACTAAACCCGTCAACGGGTCGCTTGAATTTCAAGCCTGTAACAACGAAATGTGCTTGCCTCCAACAGAAGTAAAATACAATTTTAATGTAGCAAATGGCATTGGAAATGAACAAGTTGAGTCGTTACCAATGACACAAACAACGACACCAACCAATAGCAATATCCTAACAGAACCCAGTCTTTTCTCTTTCGATAAAACCAACGAAACAAATGACTGCACGACAGTAAGCGTCATGGCGGACGAAACGCAATCGAGTTTGTGGTGGATTTTTGCCTTAGGTTTTGGCGGTGGTTTACTCGCTTTGTTGACACCTTGCGTCTTTCCTATGATACCTTTGACGGTTAGTTTTTTTACAAAAGGCTCAAAAGACCGTGCAACAGGCATCCGCAACGCCTTATTATATTCAGCCAGCATCATCGTTTTGTATGTCTCAATGGGCTTACTGATTACAACGGTTTTTGGTTCTGATGCTTTGAACCGTTTGTCAACAAACCCATGGGTAAATATCGGTTTTGGTGCACTTTTCCTTATTTTTGCAGTCTCTTTCTTTGGTTATTTTGAAATTACATTGCCTTCAAGTTGGACAAATAAAGCAGATGCCGCTTCAAACAAAGGCGGTTTTGTCGGCATTTTTTTCATGGCATTCACGCTTGCCCTTGTTTCGTTTAGCTGTACAGGTCCGATTATCGGCACTTTATTGGTTCAAACAGCGACTTCGACAGGTTTTTCTTGGGGGCCCGCAATTGGTATGTTTGGTTTTGCTACGGCATTGGCTTTGCCCTTTGGTTTGTTTGCTTTGTTTCCAGCATGGTTGCAATCTTTACCCAAATCGGGTAGTTGGATGGACGATGTGAAAGTGACTTTGGGCTTCATCGAAGTCGCCTTGGCTTTCAAGTTTTTGTCAAATGCTGACCTCATTAAAGGTTGGAAATTCCTACCTTATGAAGCTTTTTTAGCGATTTGGATACTGTGCGCCTTGGGTTTAGCCCTGTATCATGCAGGTATTTTAAAATTCAAAAATGGTGGAAAGAAAAAGTTTTCTATCCCACGTGGTGCGATCGTCGTTACATCCTTAGCAATAGCCGCTTACCTCGGTTTAGGTTTCCGCTACAACGCCACCACTGAAACATTCAAAACGCCTGAAATGGGCAGCGGCATTTTGCCTCCCGCAGGTTACAGTTATATTTATCCACAAAAATGTCCTTTAAATTTGCCTTGTTTCCATGACCTCAACGAAGGTTTAGCGGAAGCTAAAAGACAAAACAAGCCCATTTTGCTTGATTTTACAGGTTGGAACTGCGCCAACTGCCGAAAAATGGAGGAAAACGTTTGGAACAAACCAGGCGTTATGGAACTCATTCGTGATAAATACGTCTTGATTTCACTTTATACCGACGATAAAAATGAATTGAAAGCACCATACACGCCTTATACTTCAAAATTTGACGGAAAACTAAAAGATACTGAGGGGGAGATGTGGACGGATTTGGAAGCTACCTTTTTCAATAAAAACTCACAACCGTTTTATGTGCTTATTTGTCCAAAAGGTAAAGATTTGAAAGTTTTGAACGCACCAACGGCATACACACCCGAAGTTGATAAATATAAAGCATTTTTGGAGTGTGGATTAGAGAAATTCAAAGACTGTAACTGATAAATAAAAGCCCACTTTACAATGACATAAAGTGGGTTTTTACTTTTATACGAGGGGGTGCTTTGTGTTAAAATAATTGATACCTTTGTTAGAATAATTTAAACTGGATTCAGAAAACTTAAAAACAAACCTATGAGTGAAAACAACGAACAAAGCATCAACAACCCGCACGATAAGTTTTTCAAAGGTGCTTTTGGTATCATTGATATAGTGAAACCCTTTTTAGTTCAATTTCTACCAAAAGATTTATTGGACAAACTCGACCTCGATACTTTAGAAGTCGAACCAACTTCATATATAACAGATGAATTGTCAGAGTATTATGCTGATTTGGTTTGGGCATGTCGTTTCAAAGGAAATCAGCAAAAGGCAGAAATAGCCTTTCTTTTTGAACATAAAAGTTACAAACCATCGCATCCACATTTTCAACTCATAGATTATAAAAGCAATTCATGGAAAAAAAAATTAGCCGCAAAACAAAAACCTATTACGATGATTCCGATAATCTTATATCATGGAAAAGAGAAATGGATTGTCGAGCCGTTTGAAAGCTATTTTGAAGGAGTTGTAGCTGAAACACTGCGTTTTTTGCCATCATTTGATTATATCCTTGTCAATTTGCAAAATTATTCCGATAGAATAATACAAACATTTCAATCCATTTTGTTGCAAAAAACACTCTTGGCGTTTAAGCATTATTTAGAAACTGCTTATATCAAAACCAACATCGTAAACCTTTGGTTGATAGGCTATGACAA
>JAYSQG010000593.1:0-9640 GCA_043721685.1 Saprospiraceae bacterium
CGCTGATTTTTTATCTTAAAAAAAATCAGCGGAAATCTGTGTAAATCACTCTAATCTGTGTCCTAAAAAAAATAGTTATCTTTTTTGTTAAATTTGCCCAAAAGAAATTTTATTCATTGAAAAGACGACACACAACACGATGATTTCTAAAAAAATGAAATACGCTTTAAAGGCGTTAATCCATATTGCAAATGCCGAAGAAGCTTATGTGAAAACAGGTGATATAGCTGAAAAAGCACAAATTCCTAAGAAATTCCTTGAACAAATATTGTTAGAACTCAAAAAAGGGCGCATCATCAACAGTAAACAAGGGAATGTGGGCGGCTTTTATTTTGTCAAAGATCCCAAAGACGTAACACTTGCCGACATTTATCGCCTCATTGACGGACCTATTGCCTTAGTGCCTTGTGTTTCCAAAAATTTTTATGAACCTTGCGACGATTGCAAAAACGAGGAATCGTGCAGTATTCGCCATGCTTTGATTGAAGTGCGTGATGGTACTTTGAAAATTTTGGAAACGATAAATATTGCCCAATTGGCAGAAGGGTATATGCAGGAGGCGATGAATTGGATGATTTAATAGTGTGAATGTGCGCTGTTATTTTATTTTTAGATTTTATAAAAAATTAACATTAAAAGTTATATCATTTCAGTATCTTGTTATACTTTCATGCCGAATTTTTAATCTTTATTTTTAACTTTAAAATCTGTATCTTTATGCAAGCAAACAATTTTTCCCAACGTCCCAACGTCCCAACGTCCCAACGTCCCAACGTCCCAACGTCCCAACACTATTACTATGCTTTTTGCTTAGTTTAGTTGCTTTTTTGAGTGGTTGTCAGAAAGAGATTCCTCTTACATCGAATTCTATTGATAATTCAATCAAATTAGTACCATCCTCCAAAGTGCCATCTTATATTTCAATTGATAAAGCGAAAACTTATTTTGAAGCTCAATTAGAGATATTGAAAAGAGAAAGAGGGATAAAACCGCGTGGAAATATTAACACAGATGCAACATTCGAGGGATTAGATGTTAGACCACAGTGGGATAAAGCAAGAATTATAGATAAAAACTTTATTTCTTTCGTAGAAGTACCTTTTTCATTTTCTGATAGTTCACAGCTTAGCTTATCTACCTCACAAAATAACTAGATGAGTCCTGAACAAAAGAGTGCTTCACGTTTGGTTATTAGCGAAAGTAGTCAAGGTAACAAAACTATAAGTTTTATGAGTGTTACAACAGATAATGATTTTTTAACAAATAACCAAGGTTCATTAAGCAATTTTACTTATAAAGAAGTACCTACTCAATTTAAAGGTGTGGAAATGCACTATGATATAAAAGGGAATTTTCATAATGGGTGGCATTTCAATCAAGGTAAAATTGATGGGATTGTCCAAAGAAGTCGCAACAATGAAATCCATCCTCGAACTTGCCAATCTGGAAATATATGCTATGAAATAGAAAGATTTACTGTTCAAGTAGGTAATTATGCTAGAACGACTATTGTTATAGATTGCAGTTACTCTATGATTGTTGGTTTCTGTAATGGCTGGTTTGATTTTGACTATTATTCTGGAGGTACCAATAGTTGGGGCGGTAGCAGCAATAGCGAATGGGGCGATGCCTATCCTGACGAAGGTTCTCAGCTATCTAAACTTAATGAACAAATCACGGATAATCTTCAACATGATTGCTTAAAAGGAATTTTATATTCTTTGCAAGGTGATGTATTACTCCAAACGCTAAAGGTTTTTCATAATAATAATAATATACCTAATATTTCTTTACATTTTCAAGAAGGTACTCTTCCTCCTAATATTTTTGCAAAAACGACTGGAAATGGTAGAAGTCAAACAATTACATTAGACTATAACAAATTATCGTCCTCAACGGATTTGTTTATTTCGGAAGTTATCATACACGAATCAATACATGCCTATTTCCAAATGTATTTGACAGTCATTCATCCCGAATGGTTTAGTCAAGCAATAATGAACAGTAACGTTTCACTTGAATCCGCTCAATTTTATGATTTATTTAAGGCGTATATACAAGGTTCGACACCTAATGTAGCAGATCATTCTCAAATGGCGGCTACTTATCGAATTTATATAAGAGATGCCTTAATGAGGGTTCTTAGTTCAGGTTCTGATAGCGATTTACAAATTTGTAGTGATTTGGCATGGAGTGGTTTAGACTACAGTGCTTTAACACAAGAGCAGAGAACAAGAATTATAAACAGAATAAGTGCAGAAGCTCAGAGTCAACCAATTGGTAATCAGTCACCAAGAGGTGGTTTGAATGCATGTCAATAAAAATGAATTAAATATTTATAATATGCTAAGCTATAAAAACAATCTATTATTGAGCATTTTCTTAATAATGCTTTCTACAGCGTGTTCCTCGTCTAAAAAACACAGTAATTTAACAAATGGTTGGGTTGTGAAAAAAACGGTGCAAAAGACAGGAGATGGTTATGGTTTTTTAATACTGACAATGCACGATACAGAGGATTCTACAAATAGATTTCCTGTTAGCCGTTATGTTATCAATGGCGTTGATTTACCTACACAAGATATTACGAAGAAAATTCATGTTTTCCCCGGTAAGTATAAGATAAAGGCATCTGGACTTGGACTTACTCCTATTGAAGTATTAATCGATAAAAAACCTGACTGTGATGTTTTGATTGATTTTTATATGAAATATGCAGATAAATACTAAGTAAAGGGAGTTTTGCTTGCTTCCATTTTAAGGACTTAAATGCCGCGATACCCCCCTCAGTATCGCGGCACTTTTTTATCATATTAAACCCTAAAACAACCCCTCGACCGACCAATAACGCTCACCTGTATCATAATTAAACGTCAAAATACGCGAACCTTTGGGCAATTCAATCAATTTTTGGGCAACCGCAGCCAACGATGCACCTGTCGAAATACCGCCCAAAATGCCTTCTTCTTTTGCCAAACGTTGGGCATAATCAAAAGCTTCTTCTTTGGTAACGGCAATCACACCATCTAAAATATCCCGATGCAAATTGTCGGGAATGAAACCTGCACCGATGCCTTGAAGTGGATGCGGACCAGGCGCACCACCGCTGATAACAGGCGACGCAGCGGGTTCGACCGCAAAAACTTTCAAATTTGGAAATTTTTCTTTCAATACTTCAGCCACACCTGTAATATGTCCGCCTGTGCCAACGCCTGTTATGAGGGCATCAAAGCCTTCGGGAAAGTCATTTAAAATCTCAATCGCTGTCGTTTTTTTATGGATTTCGACATTTGCTTTGTTGCTGAATTGTTGCGGCATCCATGCATTGGGGTCTTCGTTGACCAATTCTGCGGCACGTTCGATTGCCCCTTTCATGCCTTTTTCTCTTGGAGTCAATTCAAAACTTGCGCCATAGGTTGCCATGATTTTACGGCGTTCAATGGACATTGATTCAGGCATTACGAGAACCAATTTATAGCCTTTTACGGCACAAACCAAAGCCAAACCAATGCCTGTATTGCCCGAAGTTGGCTCAATAATGACACTGTTTTTTGTTAAAATGCCTTTAGATTCAGCATCTTCAATCATCGCAAGGGCGATGCGGTCTTTGATACTTGCGCCAGGATTATTCCTTTCGAGTTTCATAAAAACTTCGAAATCGCTGGGGAACAGTTTGTTGATACGCACATGTGGCGTATTGCCTACGGATTCTAAAATGTTATTAAATCTCATTTTTTTATTTTTAATTGGATACTATTAAACTTGTTTTGTGATACAAAGTTACAACTTTTTTATTAAATGCTACTAAATTTGTAGAATTAGTAGAATACATTTACATTTGCACCTGTTATCCTCTCAGTAAAGAATAATTTTTTGAAATAAAGGGCAGAAATAGAACGCAAATCACAAAGGTAATGATGAATTATGAATGATGAATTTGTAAAACGTTGATTTTCAGCGGAATTTCAAATTAAAGTTTAGTATTTTATTTTTCAAAATTTCTTATAATTTTTTCGATAACATAATGAATAAGAAAATTTCAGACAGACCCAATAACAAAAGTATTTCTGTGGCTTTGAGCCAAACGCTTCGGCAGTCAAAGCTCCAAAGATATTGGATAGCGATGGGTATTGGGACAATTTAGATTGCCCTTTTCTTCTTTTTCATGTCTGCGGAGACATTTCAATGGCTTAAAAGTGATTTAGCTGCTGAAAATCACATCTTTTATTGGATGGTTTTAGTCGGTATTGGCGGTGAAATTGTGGCGGGTTCGATGGGTATGGGTTATGGTGTTATTTGTACAACTATATTGTTATTGCTCAATGTGCCACCTGTTTCTGTCAGTGCAAGCATTCATAGTGCAGAAACATTCACGAGTGCTGCGGGTGCTTTGAGTCACTATAAATCTGGCAATATCAATCTGAAATTGGCAAAAAAACTGTCTATTCCTGGGGCAATAGGTGCCATTATAGGAGCAATTGCGCTGATTGCGTTGCACCATAAAAGCCCTGTTTTTATAAAATTGGGTATTTCGATTTACACGTTTTATCTAGGTGTAAAAATCATGCAAAATGCTTTTAAGCGCGGCATTATTGAAAAAAAAGAAACCAATATCCCTGTCATTGCGCTCATTGGTGGCTTCATTGATTCTTTTGGCGGCGGTGGCTGGGGACCCTTAATTACTGGTACACTCATCAAAAACGGTGAAACACCCCGTTTTACGATTGGCAGTTCGAGTTTAGCTAAGTTCGTTTTGACCTTTGCAAGTGCTTTTACGTTTTTTGTGGGTGGCGGCTTTGGTCAATGGCGCATCATCGCAGGTTTGCTGATTGGTGGCGTTGCGACAGCACCTTTGTCGGCTTTGCTGACGACACGTTTGCCGACTAATAAAATGTTCGTCATTGTCGGAATTGTGGTAATTGTATGTAGCCTAATTTCAATTTCTCGTGTCGTTTTGAAGATGATAGCAGGTTAAAATCAAACTATTAAAAGTAGTGTTGGCTTGTGTCAATTCGGGTTACTATTTTTACTTCTACTATATTTATAGAATTAGTGTATTTTTGCAAAATTTTTGGAAATAGCTCAATTTTACTTGAAAAAGGGCAATATACTGAGGGGGTGCCCTTCATTTAGTTGTTTGAAAAATCTAATTTTTAAGAAATTTTTCTTTGTAAGAAAATATAAAAAGGAAAAGACATTTATTTGTAGTGCCTTTTACATTTTCAGATCCTGGTAAGGCAATTTATCAATATTATTCAAACTAAAATTTACGCTCTATTATGGAAATAGGACTTGTACTTGTATTATTAGTTGTCGCTGTTATTTTATTATCTATTGAAACTATCTCGCCCGATTTCATTGCTTTAGGCTTGTTAATTGTTTTAGTTTCAACGAAAATACTCACTTTTGATGAGGCTTTTAAAGGATTTGGAAGTGAATTTATCATAATGTTAGCCGCTGTATTCATTGTCGGAGAAGCACTCCAACAAAACGGTATGGTTGACCTTGCTGCTCAACGTATTGGACGTATTCAAAATATCCCTATTTGGGCATTAATAGCGGTTATTATGGCGTGTGCAGCAGGGATTTCAGCCTTTATGAACAATACGACTGTTTCGGCAGTGCTACTTGCACCTGTCGTCAGTATTGCTAAAAGAGTGCGCGTCAGTCCGTCCAAACTTTTAATGCCTATGGCATTTGCGGCATTAATGGGTGGCACCTGCACACTCATTGGCACGTCAACGAATATAGCGGGCAATGCTTACCTTGTCAAAAAAGGTTTTGAAAGTATGACCATGTTCGAGTTGCTGCCAATTGGTTTGCCATTGACAGTGGTTGGTATTATTGTTATGGCTCTTGGACATCGCTTAATCCCTGCTCGCGCTGCCATCGCATCTGAAACAGGCTTTACAGAGCGATACGAAATCCGTAAATATCTGAGCCGTGTGCGTGTGTTGATGCAATCTCCTTTAGTTGGGCAGCATATTTTCAACCTCAATTTAGGTCAAAATGAGATGCGTATTCTTAAAGTCATTCGCCATAATCGCGATATTTTTCCTGATGCCAATACCACCGTTCAAAGTGAGGATTTACTTGTCATTGAAGGTTTACAAGAAGACATATCGGCTCTTCGTAGTAAGCAAGGACTCGAATTAGCAAGAGGAACAGTGAGTGATGCCGATTTGCAAGACAATTCTGTACGACTCGTTGAATTGCTGATAGAGCCAACTTCTTCGCTCATCAAACGAACATTAATCGAGGCTGATTTTCGCAAAAAATACCATATTTCGATTTTAGCAATTCATCGAAAAAATGAAAGTATTACGGACGATATTGCACAAACGCCTTTACGGACAGGCGATGTGCTGTTAGGTCAAGGTCGCATTGAAGACATTGCCCTTTTGCAAAACAGCAATGATTTGATTGTCTTACAAGAAATGGCTAAAAACAAACCTTTTAATATGCGTAAAGGATTGATTACTTTATGCTTATTTTTTGGAGCGATACTATTAGGGTCAATCGAAATTGGTGGTAAGCCTATTTTGCCATTAGGTATTTCATTTTTGGGTGCAGCGTTATTGAGCATAGCGACGGGTTGTATTACGCCTGAAAATGCGTATAGTGCTATTGACAGACGTTTATTAATTCTCATCGCAGGTATGACCGCTTTTGGTATCGCTATGAGCAATACAGGAGCGGATAAGTTTTTAGCGCAAGCAGTCGTAAATTATCTATCGCCCTTTGGAACACTCACTGTTTTAGCTGGATTTATGGTATTGACTATCATTTTGACGCAACCCATGTCAAACGCAGCAGCAGCGATGGTCGTTTTACCCGTTGCGATTGAAGCCGCAAAAGCGATGCACGTCAATGAACGCACTTTTGCCATTGCTGTCATTGTATCCGCCTCGATTTCGATGATTACACCGTTTGAGCCTTGTTGTATTCTCGTAAGTGGTGCGGGGCAGTATAAAGTCCGAGATTTTATGAAAGTAGGTGGCTTATTGACGCTTGTTTTCTTAGCAGTTATGCTTGTTTTGATTCCGATGATTTGGGGGTTGTAATTCTAAAACTTAGATATTGATAATAAAATGAAAAAGATACTTATCTGTATTACCCTTGTTTTAAGTGTTTTATCTTTAAAATCGCAAGTGGTACATCAACAGACCTATTGGACACGTCTGTATGTAAGGGTAAAAATAAACGATAAATGGTCATGGCAAACAGAAGTTGATAACCGCCGATTTTTTGGTGAAAATAAGCAATTACAGTTTATAGCGCATACACACTTGCATCGAAAAATTGGTAAAAATACTGAGGGGTCATTGGGTTTGACGTATTCCACAGTTTGGCAAGGTATTTTAGCCGTTCCAGAATTGAGAGCGTTTCAAGAGTTTTATGTCTATCAAAAACTCAATGAAAAAGCCCGTTTGATTCATCGTTTCAGAACAGAAGAACGCTGGTTTCGGAACTATCAAAGTGAGACGTTTACTGAGGGGTATAATTTTAAGTTTCGCTTACGTTATATGTTGCGTTTTGAGTATAAATTGTCTGAAAAATGGACAGTTAAATTAAATGATGAAGTGATGTACCACATCGATGATTTTGACCAAAACCGACTTTATGGTAGTTTTGAATATAAATTCAGGAAAGATATGTCGTTGGAATTGGGCTATATGAAAGCCTATCAGAAGCGGGCGAATAATAATGGGTTTTATGATAGGGATAATTTGAGGGCGACTTTGTATAAAGATTTTGCTGTTAAGCACTCAAATACTGAGGGGGTCAAATAAGTTCCCGTTTTTCCATTTCAGCTATTTTTTCTTCTCGATATGCTTTGATTTCAGCATTGATGAAATCCATTAGTTCATCTTCTGTTATATCTATAACAGTTTCGTTTTGAGCTAATTCGAGCATCAGAATCTTACCTGATATTTGTTTTAAAGTAGGAGATTCAGCTGCAAAACGATTTAAATGTTCTAATGGCGTTTCTGTTTTTTCTTTTTGCATCTGTTTTGAATTTTAATATTTTTTTTTACAAAAATAATCATTTTTATCAAAATAAAACACCCAAATACTGAGGGGTCATTTTTATGGAAAATAAGAAAGTTTCAGAAGTAGAAATCATCAAAGACAAAAGCCGCTACTTACGCGGCACATTGGTCGAGAGCTTGCACAATGAAGTAACGGGTGCGGTGGCTGCCGACGATACACAATTGATTAAGTTTCATGGCTCGTATCAACAGACCGATAGAGATCTGGACAGCGAGCGTAAACGGCAAAAATTGGAGGCTTTGTACTCGTTTATGATTCGGGTACGTGTGCCAGGGGGTATTTGTACGCCGCAACAATGGCTTAATATGTCAGATTTGGCGGATAAATACGGCAACGGAGGTTTGAAATTGACAACACGTCAGGCGTTTCAATTGCACGGCATTTTGAAGCGTGATTTGCAAAAAACCATCAAAGGCTTCAATGAAGTTTTGTTGGATTCGATAGCGGGTTGTGGCGATGTGAACCGCAATGTGATGATGAATCCGAACCCTTACAAAACGCCGGCACATGAAGAAGTGTATGAACACGCGAAGCGAATTTCGGCACATTTGACACCTAAAACGTCGGCTTACTACGAAATTTGGTTAGAAAATCAGGAAGCAGACACCTCTGAAAAGGTTGATGCCAATTCTGAAGTTGGTAAAATCGTTGCAAAAGCGAACGACCTTTTGACCCGAACGACGGCAGATGACAGCGAACCGATTTATGGCAAACTCTATTTGCCACGTAAATTCAAAATTGCTTTGGCGATTCCACCATATAATGATGTGGATATTTTTGCCAACGATGTGGGTTTGGCAGCAATTATCGAAGATGGTATTTTTACGGGTTATAATGTAGCTATCGGCGGCGGTTTCGGGATGACTTTTGGGATGCTCGATACCTATCCACGTTTGGCAGATATGATTGGTTTTTGTGATAAAGACAAAGTTGTTGACGTGTGTGAAAAGGTGATGACTTTGCAACGTGATTGGGGTAACCGTGAAAATCGCAAGTTTTCCCGCTTGAAATACACAATTGATAGGGTAGGGTTGGACGTTTTCAAAGCAGAATTGGAGAAGCGTTTGGGCTATGCCTTGCAACCTACAAAACCATACAAATTTGAGAGCAACGGCGATGCTTATGGTTGGTCAACAAACTACAATAGCAACTTGAATTTGACGCTTTTTATAGAAGGCGGACGGGTGAAAGACACCCCTCAGTATAAATTGAAAACAGCGTTGCACAAAGTCGCTATGTTGGGTATCGGTGATTTCCGTTTGACGGGTAATCAAAATTTGATGATTTGTAACATTCCTGTGAGCAAAAAAGCGAAAGTTCAAGACATTTTGAGCGAGTACGGTGTTATGCGTGAAACCTACAAACACACCGCTTTGCGCCTAAGCTCAATGGCGTGTGTGGCTTTGAATACATGTACATTGGCGTTTGCGGAAGCGGAGCGTTATCTGCCACAGTTGATTGATAAATTAGATGCTTTGGTGCGTGTCAATGGTTTAGACAATAAAGAAATTGTTATACGTATGACAGGTTGCCCTAATGGTTGCGGTCGTCCCTATCTCGGAGAGATTGCTTTGATTGGTCGTGC
>JAYSQG010000594.1:0-12035 GCA_043721685.1 Saprospiraceae bacterium
CAACTTGGTTCAACGCCAAGGTTAAGAAAGAATAGACATTTTCCCCCTATTTTAGGTGGGTGTTGCGTGGCACAATTTGGACTGACGGACGTGGCACAATTTGGATTGACGAGGGTGGCACAAGTTCACTGATTTATCCATGGTGTTAGTTTTCCCTTCAGTTTAGGGGTTTGGATTCCAACAATCCTGTGAGCAAAAAAAAAAAAAAAAGCGCAATGGAGGAGCGCGGCTGTGAAGGAGGAGGGACGACGACTGAACGCAAGTGACGAAATGGAGCGGCATAAGGGGTTTGGGGCAAAGCCCCAATTTTTATTTTTCGTTTTGCTCTTTCTCGTTGAGAAACAGTTGTTGTGCGTTAATTTTAAGCCTTTATACTGAGGGGTATCTAAAGTTCCTCCCTTTTCCAATCCGCAACACCTTTCGTTTTAGTCGAAAAAACAACGCCTACACCCGTAATAGGTTTATTTCGATGCCGTAAACTGTCAGCATATTTTCTATCTTTTATGGTTTGAAGAGCGACATCAGCTGTTTCATTCATTTTAAACTCGAAGAGAAAAATGCGATTGGGCATAACAACAATCGTATCCATACGTCCAATCGGTGTATGCACTTCGCTTCTGACATCCGTACCAATCATTGTAAAAATCAAATGGATAATGGCGTGAAAGAACTTCTCTTCGTTTTTGATATAGTTTTGGTCGGGAACGGCTTGAACCAAGTTATTAATCACTTGTATGACTTTATCGAGGTTATTATTGTCCAATGCTTCCAAAATATCTGCGCCATAAGGCACTGTAACAGGTGTATGCGTAAATTCACTCAATAAAAATTGACCAAAAGCCTGTTTGACCTCTTTGTTCGGATAGTTTAGAATGAACTTACCATAAGGCGTTATTTGTTTTATTGTTAAATATCCTGTTTGCAACAGCAATGAATTAACATCTAATTCATCGAACTTTTCAAGGACAAAGGATTCTAATATCAAACTACTGACTTCGGTTTGTTCTAATTTGTATTCAAAACGTTTCCGCATCAATTTGATTAAAAACGTCGGCGTTCCTGTCTTAAACCAAAAATTGCGATAGGCTTGATTTTCAAAGAAGCTGAGTACTGAAAATGGATTATAAACAAACGTTTCAGCGTCCCAACTGTAACCATTATACCATTCTTTCATTTTATCAAGCGTATCAGCGGGCATTTGTTCAAGAAAAGGGGCAAAAGAATGCTCCAATTCCGATTGGGTATAACCACACAAAGCAGCATATTTTTTGTTTAAAGTCAAATCATTGAGATGATTCAAATCTGAAAATATCGAGACTTTTGAAAACTTAGAAACACCCGTTAGAAACAGCAGACGAATGTGATTAGACGTGGCTTTGAGTATGCTAAAAAACTGTTTCAATATATCGCGCTGCTCATTGGCTTTCGACAAATTATAGGGGTCTATATAATCAATAATGGGTTTGTCATATTCATCTATTAACACGACGACTTGTTTACCAGTCTTTTTGACTATTTTTTTTATCAATTCTCTAAATGCAACTGCTGGATTATTACCCACTAAAGTTACTTCAAAATCCGTAGCAATCTCTTGTAAAGCAGCCAAAAGGGCTTCTTTTAAACCCGATTCATGTCCAATAGCATCTAAAGAAAAACGAATAATTGGATAGGATTGTGTCCAATCCCATTTGTCTTCAATCCACAGTCCTTCAAACAAAGGTCGGTTACCTGAAAATAACTCGGCTATTGTGTCTAAGGTTAAAGACTTACCAAACCGACGTGGGCGCGACAAGAAATAAGCACTACTGGCAGGGCTACATATATTGTAAATGTAGGGCGTTTTGTCAATGTAAACAGCATTGTCTCGGCGAATATCTGCAAAGTATTGACGACCAATAGGCAAATTCGGTAATTTTTCCATTTCCTCTCTTTTTGTCGCAAGATAAGGTTTTTCATTAAAATACTGAGGGGGTCTAAAACAAGAAACGCCCTCCGACCGAAATCGAAAGGCGTTTGTATTTTATACCCCTTTCCAAAGGAATCCTTCGGATCAGTATAGAAAGGTATTTAATCTACTTTCACAACCTTTTTAAAGTATTCATACGTCAATTTCAAACCTTCTTCACGGTTGAATTTAGGTTCCCAACCCAATATCTCACGCGCTTTTGTGATGTCTGGCCGACGTTGTTTCGGATCATCAACAGGCAATGGACGGTAATCAATAAAGGCTTTTGGATTGTTGACCAAAGCCATAATCTCTTTTGCAAACTGCATCATCGTGATTTCTGACGGATTGCCGATGTTCACAGGGTCAGCATAATCGCTCATCAATAAACGATAAATGCCTTCTACCAAGTCATCTACGTAGCAGAATGAGCGGGTTTGTGAGCCATCGCCAAACATCGTCAAACCTTCGCCACGAATCGCTTGCGAGAAAAATGCAGGTAAAACACGTCCATCATTGACACGCATACGGGGTCCATAAGTGTTGAAAATACGCACCATACGGGTTTCCAAACCATGGTAACGGTGGTAAGCCATCGTAATCGCTTCTTGAAAACGCTTGGCTTCGTCATAAACACCACGTGGTCCAATTGGATTGACGTGTCCCCAATATTCTTCAACTTGCGGATGCACAAGCGGGTCGCCATATACCTCAGATGTAGAAGCAATGATAAAACGAGAGTTTTTTGCCTTTGCCAACCCGAGCAAATTGTGCGTGCCCAATGAACCTACCTTGAGGGTCTGAATCGGCATTTGCAAATAATCAATCGGACTCGCTGGAGAAGCAAAGTGCATGATATAGTGCAAATCACCCGGCACATGGACAAATTTAGATACGTCGTGGTTGTAAAACTCAAAACGTTTAAGAGGGAAAAGGTGTTCGATATTTGTCAAATCACCTGTAATCAGATTGTCCATGCCGATAACATGAAAGCCTTCGGCAATAAAACGGTCGCACAAATGTGAACCTAAGAAACCAGCCGCGCCGGTAATAAGAACTTTTTTCATATTGGAGAAAGTTGATTTTTAAGTTTCGCTCTATAGAACGCTAATTCATTGTTTGATTGTTGAGCCGCAAAGGTAAAACTTATTTTTACGGTAATAACATGAAAAACAGTTTAAATTCTACCTTTTATAAGCTAAAAACGCAAAAACTATTATTAAGATTCATTAAATTTTAATTTGTGGATAAAAAAAGGAAAAATGTTTTGTAGGTAAATTGCCTATTTTCGCCCTTCTTTAACATTTAATAGACCAGTGGTCAAAAAAAATCATTTATGGATTTAGCTCAAATTCCCGCGCCTTGCTATGTTTTAGATGAAAAAGAGTTGCGCAAAAACCTCGAATTGATGAACCGCGTCAAGACAGAATCGGGCGTACATATTATATGTGCCTTCAAAGGTTATGCGATGTGGTCGTCGTTTCCGCTCGTTCGGCAGTACCTCGACGGCGCAACGGCGAGTAGTTTGTACGAAGCGCGTTTGTGCTTTGAAGAAATGAAGTCATTGGCGCATACCTACGCTGCGGTCTATTTTCCAGACGATTTCGACGATATAATGCGGTTTTCAAGCCATATTTCCTTTAATTCGCTGTCGCAATTCCATCGTTACGCCCCCTCAGTAAAACAATGGAATCAAGGCGAGAATCATAAAATCAGCTGTGGCATTCGCATCAATCCTGAATATTCAGTTGTTGAAACCGATTTGTACAATCCAAGCAAAGCGGGTGGACGTTTGGGTGAGGATTTAAAGAATTTCAAAGGCACATTGCCTGAAGGCATCGAAGGCATACACGTACATGCTTTGTGCGAGTCAAGTGCCGAGGATACTGAGGGGTTGATTCAAAGGGTTGAGGAAATCATTGGCGATTGGTTGCCGCAGTTAAAGTGGCTGAATCTGGGCGGTGGACATTTGATGACCCGACCTGATTATGATGTTGAACATTTGATAAAGGTCTTAAAAAGTTTTAAAGAAAAGTATCCACATCTCGATGTCATTTTAGAACCTGGCAGTGCTGTGGGTTGGAATACAGGCGTTTTGGTCTCAAAAGTCTTGGATATTGTGAACAATCACGGCGTTAAAACCTTGATGATAGATGCGAGTTTTACGGCGCACATGCCCGATACACTTGAAATGCCTTATCGTCCGCGCATTGTCGGGGCAACGGATCCCGTTGAAGGTAAACCGACCTATCGCATCGGTGGCACAAGCTGTTTGTCAGGTGATTATATGGCTGAATACAGTTTTGACAAAGAAATAAACATCGGTGATACGCTTATTTTTGAAGATATGATTCATTATACAATGGTTAAAACCTCGATGTTTAACGGCGTGCCGCATCCTTCAATTGGTATTTGGACTGAAGATGATACTTTTAAATTGGTTCGAAAATTTGGTTATGAGGACTATAAAAACCGTTTATCTTAATTCTAAAAATAGAAAAAATGAAGCAAACAATCTTAGGTGCAGGTGGCGTTACCGCAAATAATTTAACAACAGAACTTTTGAAACGTGGTGAAAATCTGCGCTTGGTCAGTCGTTCAGCGAAGCCGTTTCAAGGCATAACAGACCTTGTTGCAGCCGATTTGCTCAATCCACAAGCTGTTTCTGATGCTGTTAAAGGTTCAGATATTGTGTATTTGACGGCTGGATTGACTTACAAAACCAAAGTTTGGCAACAAGATTGGCCTGTTTTGATGCAAAACACGATTGATGCATGTAAACGCCACGATGCGAAGTTGATATTTTTTGACAATGTCTATGGCTATGGCAAAGTAGAGGACATTATGACTGAATCCACACCATATAATCCATGCAGTAAAAAAGGTGAAGTCCGCGCTAAAATAGCAACACAACTCATGGACGAAACAAAAAAGGGCAATCTAAACGCCCTCATCGCTCGCGCGGCTGATTTTTATGGTCCAGCGACACCCCTCAGTATGTTGACCGCTATGGTCTTTGAAAATTTAGCCAAGGGCAAAACGGCTCAATATCTCATAAGAGACGATGTAAAACACTCATTTACTTATACGCCTGACTTAGGCAAAGCACTTGCCGACCTTTCATCTGATACAAAAGCATGGAATCAAATTTGGCATTTGCCAACTTCAAACCCAGCACCAACCGGTCGTGAACTCATCGAAATGGCAGCCGCTGAATATGGTGTTAAACCTAAAACAATGATTTTGGGTAAAACGATGAACCGTATTTTGGGCATTTTTATCCCTGTTTTAAGAGAAATGCAGGAGATGTTGTATCAATACGAAGTGAATTATCATTTCGATTCTACGAAATTTGAAAAGGAATTTGGATGGAAACCAACGCCTTATACTGAAGGGATCAAACAAACAGCTGCATTCTATAATAAAAAATAGTTTTTAAAATTATCAGGCCTTCGTGATATTTTAGTGATGTTGAAAAGCGAACTTTGCCTTTGTAAAATTCAAAACTTGTTTGTTTATGAAAAAAAATGGACTCTTCATCTTTTTGCTTTTCAACATCTCTTTTGCTTTCAGTCAAGTGCTTTTTAATCCAAAACCCAAAATAGCGAATGATTTTATTACGCTGATTGAAAAAGCTCACAACAGCAAAGCGTTTTTCAAGCATAGTGCCCTGGCTTTTGATATTGAAGTTATTTGGGGCGGCAAAACGACTTTGAAAGCGGCTTTGACATCTCAAACCAATTCAGGCAAAGTAAAATTGACTTTTGAAAATGGAACGTGCGTCTATTTTGATGGCAAAGACGTATTTATGTATCCTGCTTCGGCGGACTACAAACGAGCGCGTTTCGATGTTTTGACTTGGCATTATTTCTTTTTTGCCCCATTCAAATTGCGCGACAAAGGTGTGACAGTAATGGCTGATATTGACCGTTTGAACGATGGACGAGCTTTTCCAACTGCAAAAATGACTTTTGCGAATGGCACGGGCGACTCACCCAATGATTGGTATATATTATATCGCAATTCACAATCAAATTTGCTTGAAGGCATGGCTTATATCGTCACTTATGGCGGAAAAATGCCAGAAGAAGCCACCCCAAATGCCATCACTTATGGCGGTTGGAAGAATTTGGACGGTGTACAATTTCCTACAAAATGGCAATTTACGGAGTGGAATGAAGCAAAAGGGTTTACAAAAGTGCGCGGCGAAGCCATCATTAGCAATATTCGTTGGGTTGATAACATAAAAGGAATTTTTGATGTACCCCAAGAGAGTAAAAAGATGGATAAATGACCTATTTTTGCAGCGATGCACATAGAAAAAATTATTTTAACGAATTTCAAAAATTATGACTCGCAAACACTTTTGTTCGGCGAACGGCTCAATGCTTTTGTAGGACTCAATGGCATGGGTAAAACCAATCTTTTAGATGCCATTTATTATCTCTGTATGTGTAAAAGTTACTTTTTGCCTTCTGATAGTGATGTTATACTGAGGGGGGCAGATTTTTTGCGTTTAGAAGGTTTCTTCAAAAAAAATAGTCAAACTGAAAAAATTGTTGTCAAAGTACAAGCCCGTCGCAAGAAGGTTTTTGAACGTAACGATGTGCCCTACCCTGTTTTATCGGAACACATTGGATTTCTACCTGTCGTTATGATGACGCCTGACGATACGGATTTAGTAAAAGAAGGCAGTGAAGCTCGCCGCCGTTTTTTGGATAACACCCTTTCCCAACTTGATAATGTTTATCTTACACATCTTATTTTCTATAATCGCATTTTAGACCAGCGTAATTCGTTGTTAAAAAAATACGCTCATACTTTAGCTGATACCGTTATTGAATATGGTGAAAACAGCGATTTAGAAAACCTTTTGGCTATTTATGAGAAACAGATGTTGCCTTCAGCAAGATATATTTTTCAGAAAAGACAACAATTTATCTTAGAATTTGAGCCAGTTTTCAATGTCATTTATCAAAATATTTCCGATTCAAGAGAGTCTGTAAAGATAGTATATGAAAGTCCAATCGAAAAAATGATAGGACAAAATGGATTGGATGTAACATTGGACAACAATTTTTGGTTGGCAAGTCGTGAAAAAGATAAAATCTTACAAAGGACAACAGTAGGCATTCATCGAGACGATTTAGGATTTGAGATGGGTGGAAAATCAGTCAAAAAATTCGGTTCTCAAGGTCAATTAAAATCTTTTGTTGTTGCTATAAAGCTCGCACAATACGAAATACTGAGGGGGGTAAAAACAGAGCCACCCATCCTTTTGCTCGATGATATTTTTGATAAATTGGACGAGCATCGTGTCAAAAATATATTACAACTCATTCTGAATCAATCTTTTGGACAAGTTTTTATCACAGATACGCATGAAGGTAGGATTAAAGATATTTTTGAAGCGAGCTCTTTAGATTTTAAAATTTTTCCAATCGATAATGACACGATAGATGAAGTTGAGGTGTAGCGAAACTTTTCCTTTTTTCTTATCAAAAAACAAAAAAGTCTCAAGCCAAATGAATGGCAAGAGACTTTTTTATTTTTCCAAGTTAGAGAAAAAAAGATTACTCTAATCTGAACTTAATCGGCAAAGTGTAAGCTACACGTACTGCACGACCTTGTTGTTTACCAGGTTTCCACCTCGGCATGTTCCCGACTACGCGAACAGCTTCTTCGTTACAACCACCTCCGATACCGCGTTTTACGGTAACGTCAACGATTGAGCCGTCAGTATTGACAACGAAACCTACATAAACCGTTCCTTCGATACCGTTTTCACGAGCAATCGCTGGATACTTGATGTTTTGTCCGAGCCATTTAAACAAGGCTGCTTGACCATCAGGGAATTCAGGATTTTGCTCAACGATAGTAAAGATTTGATCAGGTTTTTTCTCTGGCTCTTTCTCTTTCGGTGGTGGCGGCGGCGGCGGTGGCGCCGCTTTCGGCGCTTGATACGTTTTCACTGCCGTATCACCTTCGATTTTCTTCGTTCCGATGTCCACATTCTCTGGAATAATAGGCGGAATGATTTCTTGTTTTTCAGGCTCCTTTTCAATCGTCACCTTCGGCGGCACAAATTTAATTTGTGGCTTTTGCGGTGGCGGCGGCGGTGGCGGCGGTGGCGGTGGTGGCGGTGGTGCTTCCTTATCAAGAGGAGGAGGTTCAGCGAGAACGACCTCCCTATTGTCCAGTTTTTCTTCTACTGTCATCATTGCACTCAACCTAGCAGAAATGACTGGCCATGCAATCATGAGAAGAAAAACCAACAAACCATAAATAGCACCACGCAAAATGTGCTTACCATACAGCTGCCGCAAAAGAAAACTTCCATATTGCTTGTTGCGCCCCATGAAAACGATTTCATCGAGGCTCATCTTAAGGATGTCTTTATTGCTATCCATGTACGACGTGTTTTAATTTTTTTTTTTAATAGAATTACTTGATTAAATTCATCTGTTCCATGATGACTGTATCAATCTTGTCACGGTCAACGAGTGCATATTGTCTTACACCCGTTATCCGCATTTCGTCAATGATGTCCACAAAGTTCTTATAAGTCGCTTTTGGCATACCTTTAATAAGAACAACAAGTGTGTCTTTAGTTCCATAAGCCTGAAGAACTTCGTTCTGACGACTCTTGATAACTGCTCGAACGCCATTTGCTGAAAAATCGGATGAGTCAATTTGTAGTGGTTGCCCACTTGCAATGTCTTCGCCAGCGACTTGATAAAAATAAACTTTATCTCTTTCGCCAAGCAGAATACTCAATACGCGATTTTTATTCACTTTTGGAGCGTCATTATCCTTCGGATCCTCTTTAGCTGGCTTTATGATTTCCATCGTTTTCGGCTTGCTGAATGTTGTTGCCAACATAAAGAAAGTAATAAGAAGGAAACCTAAATCCACCATAGGTGTCATATCCACAAATGGAGCACCTTTCTTCCCGGTTTGTATTGAAGCCATTTGAAGAATGGGTTTTTAAATTGTTAAAAAATTACTCTGCTGGAGCAGCACCGCTCCCTTTAGCAGATGTGATGAGGTTGAAACGGTTCGAATTTGTTTTTCGTAACGTCTCAATAACATCATCAATTCGACCATATTCAGAGGATTTGTCAGCTTTGATTGCAATACGCAATTCTGGATTGATGGTACGCGCCATAATGATCAATTCACCCAACTGATTTTTAGCCGTATCCGAACCAGGTTGTCCTGCCATCAATTTAGCTTCTGGGTTGCAAATCAAACCAGGTTGCTTAAATTTAGCCAATTCGTCAGCTGGCATTTTCAACAGTTGTGGCAATTGTTCCAGTGGTACACCAAATTGGTCAAGAAGTTTGAAACGTTTTTGCATCTCACCATCAACCGTAAAATTGTACTTTGCTGCCAATTCGTCCAACAACGTCATTCGCGTAAGTTGGTCATCAATCCCAAAAAAGATTCTATCATCTTTTGAGTCGCCAACTTTGCCGACTGTTATCATGAGGATATTATTTTCAGGCAACGGAATTTGAGCCGTTGACGCTGGAATATCCACTTGAACCGCTTCGTTTGGTCGAAACTTAGTCGTCAAGATAAAAAAGGTCAGAAGTAGAAATGCTACGTCGCACATGGCGGTCATATCATTATGAATACTCTGCCTTTTCATTTTTACCTTAGGCATATCGTTCCTTTTTATTTGTTAATAAATCAATTTTCTTTCGTGTGATTAGTTGAAAGACAACTAACCCATTCTCAATTACTTATTGTGAGAAACGAAAGATTGAGTCATTGAGAACGCAGCCTCATCAATACGATAGCTCAAACCATCAATCTTCGTAGTGAAGAAGTTGTACAAGATGATAGCTAATGCCGATGTACCGATACCGAGTGCCGTGTTAATCAAGGCTTCAGAGATACCTGTTGAAAGAGCAACAGCATCAGGTGCACCTGAACTTGCGAGTGCCGAGAACGCCTTGATCATACCGATTACCGTACCCAAAAGAGCAATCAAAGTACCGACAGAACCAATTGTTGAAAGAATCGGCATGTTACGCTCTAAAATAGGCATTTCAAGCGCTGTTGATTCTTCAATTTCCTGCTGGATAGATGCTACTTTTTGGTCGCGATCCATACCATCAGTACTTGACATTTCTTTGTACTTCACCAATCCACTGCGTACAACATTGGCAACTGAACCACGTTGTTTGTCACATTCTGCAATAGCACTGTCCACGTTGTTGCCTTCAAGTGCTGCTTTGACACGTTTTAGGAAATCAGGTAATGAACCTTTACCTTCTGCAGCTTTCAATGTCAAATAGCGTTCAATTGAAAAGATAACAACGCACAAAAATAAAGTCATCAATAAAGGAACAATGACACCACCTTTGTAGATAGTACCTAGAATGTTGCCGCCAATAGGATGCCCACGAACGGGGTCTCCGCCTTCAAAATTGCCAGGTGCGCCGAATACTGTAGCGAAGACAACTTCTGCAACAATCAATGAACCGATAATGACTGCAGGCGCGAACCATGCGCTGCTCGATGCTGAGCCTTTAGAGGCTGAGTCTTGTTTTTTAGCCGTAGCTGTTGGTTTACTCATAATTCAACGAGTTTGAGTTTTGATTTAACAATAAATTTTTAATGATTGTGTTGAAAATTTTCTTGACTTTGTGAACCAAATCAGATAACCCTTTTACACTTAAACGGTGCAATAATACTATTAAAAACTGATTTCACAACATATTCAATAAAAAAATTTTGCTAAAGCAACTTTTTTTAAACTAAAAATTTGGGCGCCCTCAACTTCTTAGTTTTTGTTGAATAAACCAAATCTTTCGTCATTATAATTTCAAAGAACGCATACGAAAATAGCTCATTCGACAACAAACATACTGTTATTACATCTTTTCTGCTCACTTATTAATAGATGCAAGGATGTTTATTTTTGGTGTGTTGCTTTCATTTTTTTTTATTTTTTTTTTGAAATCGTCTTAAAACGCTCCTTTCCACTATCAATTCCTTAATCTACAAGCACGATCTTTCATCTCAAAATCAACGAGTCAATACGATATAGTCCTTTATCAAAACTTTAAAAAAGTCAACCATCGCTGAAGGCGATTTTAATTCCAACGGCACAACCAAAACAGTTTGTAAATGATGAAAGAGTGACTTAACTGATTCTTCATGAGAGGCATTACGGTATTGTTGATACCTTAATATAACAGATTTTATAAACAACATATCCTCTTCCGATAGCTGCCGAACTTGCGGATACTGAGGGGTGTAATTGTCTAAGGTTTGAATGTTCAAAATATCGCTCAATTCAAATCGTCGAGATGAGCCAATTTTTATCACCGTCGTACCTGCTGCCATATCACCCAGCCGCTGCCGCCTATCCGTCGTGCTGATCAGCAAAGCACCCAATGCACCCAATGTAAAAAGGTAATCCATCACCAAGAGCAGGGCACGCAACAGCAAATCACTCAGACTGACTCGATTTCCATCAACACGAACGACACTTATTTTTTGGCTGCGCTTTCCGATCGTTTGGCCATCTAAAAAGGCTTCACAACTCAGGCTGTACAATACCGTAAACCACAATGGAAAAGACATAACCATTTGCTGCATAAATCGAGAGTTAAAACCCATAGCCGCTATAAAAACAAAAAACATCCCGACCCACAAAAAAACCATGATAATTTGGTCAATCAATAAAGCAAAAAATCGCTCACGTAAACTCGCCAATTCGTATTCAATTGTGACATTTTGTGTCGTAGTTATTTCAATGTGTTGCATAACTTATTAATTTTGTGTAAAAATATTTCCAAAAAGTCTATTTTTAACCCCCTCAGTATTTTTTAATTTGAAATAATGAAAGAAACTCAATTTATTCACCAAAATCGGCAAAAATGGGCAGATTTTGAGGACGTACTTGCCGACGAACATAAAAACCCCGACAAGCTACACGATATATATATACAAGTGACCGACGACCTCAGTCATGCCCGCACTTTCTACCCCTCCCGTTCGGTTCGCGCTTATCTGAATGGGCTTGCACAAGCCGTTTTTGGGGTTATCTATAAACAGAAAAAGTCCCCCCTCA
>JAYSQG010000595.1:0-11230 GCA_043721685.1 Saprospiraceae bacterium
ACACTGCCTGACGGAATTTTCAGCAATGCTTGCCATACTTTTATCTGAAAATTAGTGCCTTTTATGAGCAAATTAAATTTTCTATTAGGCTTGTGCGCATCAAAAATTTGAGCAACGACCCCCTCAGTATTTTCTTGATTTTCAATGAATTGTGCGTTTTTCCACTTGCTTTTCAACTCTTCCAAAGCGGCTTGTTTATCGTCATTGTTTATAAAAGTCAAACTGCAAATGCCACGTTGTGTCGTTGCTAAAAGACATGCGCCAAGAGGTGTTGGGTGTATGCCGTACTCAATTTTGATGCCTTCTCCATTGGTTTTGAACTCTTGTGGTGTGACGGCTTCAAGCGTGACAAATAGGTCATAAACCCTCGATTGGCTTGACAAACCGACGATATTCGCAGCTTCAAGCACGTTTGCCGTTTCAGACAGCTTGGTTTTCAAATATTCTGTTGTCAGAAATTGAAGGAATTTTTTAGGACTGATGCCCGCCCATTCCGTAAAAATGCGTTGAAAATGAAACGGACTCAAATGCACTTGCCGCGCCACATCGTCTAAATCAGGTTGATGATTGATGTTTTTTGACAAAAACTGAATCGCTTGCTCGATGCGTTGATAATTGATATTTTGCTCCATGTCTTTTTTTTGATACAAATGTAGAGAGTTAAGGAGACGAGGACAACCCGAATCTTGCGGATGTTTTTTTATGCTGAAAACTACCCCTCAGTATTAACCCTGTTTTTTATATATTTTTCTAATTTTGAGCCTTTAGTAGGGTGTATTCGTTTTCCCTTAGAAAATCAAAAGAAAAGTGTTAAAAAAGGTAAACAATCATGGAATCTATTTTAAATGACATAAGACAACTCATTACACAAGCCCGACAGCAAGTATTGGGTTATATCAATAGTACAATGGTGCTGACTTATTGGCATATTGGAAAACGGATTGTTGAAGATGAACAAGACGGGCAAAAACGGGCGAAATATGCGACTGAAATGTTAGAGCATTTAAGTTCAGAACTTTCAAAGGAGTTTGGAAAAGGTTTTTCGAGTACCAATTTGCGCCAAATGCGTCAATTCTATTTAACTTATCCAATTCAGCAGTTTGAAACTGCTGAATTGAATCCTTTCCCCAATCCTCGCATTTCATGGACACATTATATCTTTTTAATGCGTCTGAAAGACCCAAATGAAAGAGCGTTTTATGAGATAGAAACCGCAGCCAATATGTGGAATCTCAAAGAATTGAAACGACAATTTAATAGTGCTTTATATCAACGTTTGGCATTAAGTCGAGACAAAGAAGGTATTTTGGCTCTTAGTCGTGAAGGGTGGACAATTGAAAACCCATCAGACGCTATCAAAGCACCTTATATGTTAGATTTTTTAGGTTTAGAATCACATTCATCTTATAGTGAAGAAGAATTAGAAACGGCAATAATTGACCAATTAGAAGCCTTTTTACTTGAATTAGGCAAAGGGTTTACATTTGTGGCGAGGCAAAAGCGTATTACGTTTGATGAAAAACATTTTCATATTGACCTTGTTTTTTACAACCGTTTGCTAAAAGCGTTCGTTTTGATTGACTTAAAAATTGGCGAATTAGAACACAAGGATTTAGGCCAGATGCAGATGTATGTCAATTACTATGACCGTGAAATTAAATTGCCAGATGAAAATCGAACGGTTGGTATTGTTCTTTGTCGGTACAAAAGCGAAATGGTCGTTGAATATACACTACCCGAAGACAATACACAGATATTTGCAAGCGAATATGCTTTGGTTTTGCCTTCAAAAGAAGATTTTATTAAATTACTCAAAAAGAAATAAAAAAGAATGACAGACGCATATATATACGACGCTATCAGAACACCACGTGGCGAGGGCAAATCGTCGGGGTCACTGCATGAAGTTCGTGCGATTGACCTTTTGGGCGATGTTTTAAAGGAATTGCAACGCCGAAACGACCTCGATACGTCGCAAGTTGATGACGGCATCTTCGGTTGCGTGACGGCGATGGACGATCAAGGTGGTAACATTGGCAAAGCGGCGCTGCTTTTTGCCGATTGGCACGAGACGGTGGGCGGTATGCAAATCAATCGTTTTTGTTGTTCAGGTTTGGAGGCGGTCAATTTGGCAGCGATGAAAATTCGGTCTGGGCTTGAAGACCTCATCGTGGCGGGCGGTGTCGAAAGCATGAGCCGTGTACCGATGCACTCTGACGATGGTCCGATGCTTTTTGACCCTGATGTTGTGGGTAAAATCAACTATTTGCCACAGGGTGTTGCGGCTGATTTGATAGCCACAATAGAAGGTTTTAGCCGTGACGAACTTGATGCTTATGCCTTGCAGTCGCATCAAAGAGCGACTTATGCGATGCAAAACGGTTATTTTGACAAATCCATCATACCAATTCGAGATTGGGTCGGTTTAATCATTTTGGATAAAGACGAGCATGTGCGCCCAGGTTGTTCTACAGTCGCTTTGGCGGCTTTGAAACCCTCGTTTTCGAGCATGGGCGAAATGGGTTTTGATGCGATGGCACAAAAAAAGTACCCCTCAGTAGAGTTCATTCGGCATGTTCATACGGCTGGTAATTCGTCTGGAGTTGTGGACGGTGCGGCAGCAGTTTTAGTCGGTAGTTTGGAGAAAGGTCAAGCGGTTGGTTTGACGCCGCGTGCACGTGTGGTTGCGACCTCAACCGTTAGCGGTGAGCCAACAATTATGTTGTTGGGTCATAGTGCTGCTGCCAAAAAAGTCTTGAAAAAAGCGGGTTTAACCCCAAAAGACATTGATTTGTGGGAAGTGAACGAGGCATTTGCATCAGTTGTCCTAAAATTTAAACGTGATATGGCGATTGACGATACTATTTTAAATGTCAACGGCGGTGCGATTGCGCTCGGGCATCCGTTGGGTGCGACGGGTGCGATGTTGCTTGGAACGGTACTCGATGAACTGGAAAGACGTGGACTCAAACGGGCTTTGATTGCTTTGGGTGGCGGGGCCGGCTTGGGTGTTGCAACGATTATTGAGCGTGTTTGAAACATTCACCTTGATAATCAGTATGATTTTACAAAACAGAACGATATGTCTAAGAATAAAAAAAATACAACCGCACCGAAGCCACAACAAAAAACGGCTGTTTCTAAACCGTCTAAAACGGTAATGACTTTCTCTAAAACTTCTTTTTTCAAGGAAAATGCCTTGGTTTTAGTTATTTTGAGTGTTTTGGCATTTGGACTTTATGCCTCAACCGTCCGTTTCGATTATGCTTTGGACGATACGATGGTCATTACGGGTAATAAATTTACGCAACGTGGCTTTGATGGCATCGGCGATATTTTTCGGTATGAAAGTTTTCGGGGCTATTTTGGCGAGCAAAAAAACTTGCTCGAAGGCGACCGTTATAGACCCCTCAGTATAGCGACCTTTGCGGCAGAGGTTAGTATATTTGGCAAGGGAAATAAAGCAGCAGGGCATTTTATCAATATTTTGCTCTATGTTTTGACGGCAGTTTTGATGTTTCGCGTGCTGTTTTTTATGTTTCCCAATAAAAACACAAAAGAAGACGCATCGAAATACTCTCCTTTTTTTACTGTTCCTTTTATCGCTACTGCCTTATTTATCGCTCATCCGCTACACGTTGAGGTAGTGGCGAATATCAAAGGGCGTGACGAGATATTGGCGTTGCTCGGTGAATTGGGTACGCTCTACTTCACGTTCCGTTATTTGAATAATAAAACATCTAAATATTTAATCGCTTCATTTGCAGCCTTTTTAGTCGGTATTTTTTCAAAAGAAAGCGCTATTACCTTTTTAGCAGTTGTGCCATTGACAGCTCATTTTTTTACAAATGCGACTTTTGGTGAAAAGATAAAAGTGACTTTGCCCATCATAATTGGCACTTTGTTTTATTTAATGATGCGGGTCAATGCCATCGGTTATTTGCTCGATGGCAAAGAAGTGTCTGACTTGATGAACAACCCGTTTTATGGTATGTCGCTCGGTGACCGTTTAGCGACCGTTTTTTACACCTTATTATTGTACCTGAAACTGCACATCTTTCCACATCCTTTGACGCACGATTATTATCCTTTCCAAATCCCTAAAATGACTTGGACGGATTGGCAATCGTTGTTGTCTTTGGTTTTACACATCGGTTTGGTGGCTGTTATACTGAGGGGGTGGAAAAAACGGACTGTTTGGGCTTATGCGGCGGCATTTTATATCATAACATTGAGTATTGTTTCCAACCTCGTTGTGTCGGTTGGTACGTTTATGAATGAGCGATTTGTGTATCATGCTTCGTTGGGTTTTTGCATTGCTGCGGCTTATTTATTGATGGTTGTTTTGGACAAAAACAAGGAAAATAATAAAAATGTGCTTGGTTTGGGCATTGCTGCTTTGCTTGTTGTTGGGTTTTCCATAAAAACACTGATACGTGTGCCGGATTGGTATAGTGGCGCAACTCTTAACGCTTCGGCTATCATAAATTCGCCAAATAGTGCGCGTTCGAATTGCTTTTATGGTGTTTCATTATGGGAAGACAAATATTTGAAATTGCCACCTAACGCCACAAATGAGCAGAAAAAGGCAATTTTAGATGAGATGAAACCGTATTTTGAGCGGTCGCTTCAAATTTTACCGAAATACAGTGCAGCATTAAAAATGTGGGCTGGAGTGGCAGGGGAGTACCACAAAATTGATAATAATTACGACAATCTACTCAAAGAGTTTGAGCGCATCAATCGGGCAGGCGTTTATGAGCCATTTACGATTCAATATTTGACCTATGTCAATAACAGAGTCGCTACAAAAGCGGATGCTGAAAAGCTTCAAGCGTTTTACACTTCAATGCGGGCATTTTTTAAACAAAATTATTCTGCAACCGTTTTACCTGTTGAATATCAGAAATTGCTTGACGGGATTCAAGGGCGGATGCCAGGTTTGATGTGAGTTAACAGTTATAGGTTGTCAAGTAACAAGTGACATGGACTGATAACTGAAATTTTTATTTGCATAAAAAACTAAACTCCTTTAAAAAACGTTCTGAAAATTGTAAGTTTGTCAACTTTAAAAGAATTTACACATCAATTTATCAAATCAGAAGCAGAGTTTTACGAAACCAACATTTTACGAACAATTCTCATTCGGGCTTTGTTAATTAGTAACAAGTGAAAAATGAAAAATAATTTTTTTCAAGTAATTGATAATCAATATATTACAAACATCCCTATTGTTCACTTTTCACTTACAACTTTTCACTTTAAAGTCTTTCTGAACAAAAAATACTATATAACAATATGAATGTTACGGCATCCTACGTCCCTACGAAACCAAAATACGATTTTGAAACCAAAGTTGGTGACCCTATCGGAGTGAAAATGCACACTTTGAAGAATGGCTTGAAGCTGTTTATGTCTATTAATAAAAACGAACCACGTATTTATACAAATATTGCTGTTCGTGCGGGCTCAAAACAAGATCCTGCTGAAACAACGGGTTTGGCGCATTACTTGGAACACATGATGTTCAAGGGAACGAACCAAATAGGGTCATTGGATTGGGAAAATGAGCGTCTTTTGTTGAAAAAAATTGCTGATTTATACGAACAACACAAAGCTGAAACCGACCCCTCAGTACGTAAAAATTTGTATGCACAAATTGACTCGATTTCAAATCTGGCAGCAAAATTCGTTGCCGCAAACGAGTATGATAAGCTCGTCGCATCGCTCGGTGCGAAGGGAACAAATGCGAGTACATGGCATGAACACACCATTTACGTTAATGACATTCCGTCAAATTCGTTGGAAAAGTGGCTTGAATTGGAGGCAGAACGCTTCAAAATGGTCGCTTTACGCTTGTTTCATACCGAATTAGAGACCGTTTTTGAAGAGTTTAATATCAGCCAAGACAATGATGGACGTAAAGTACAGCGTGCGCTCATGGAGACGATGTTCCCAACTCATCCTTATGGTACACAAACGACGATTGGTAAAGGTGAACATCTGAAAAGCCCTTCGCACTACAATATTTTGAAATATTTTGAGACCTATTATGTACCTAACAATATGGCGCTTGTCTTATCTGGCGACCTCGACCCAGACGAAACAGTAGCTTTGGTCGAAAAAACCTTTGGCACATATCAACACAAGGAAGTGCCGCTTTTTAAGTTTGAAGAGCAATCGATACTGAGGGGTGTCCAAAAACGGGAAGTGATAGGTCCTCAAGCGGCTTATGTGCAGTTGGGTTGGCGACTGAATGGGGCAAAATCCATTGATGTAGACATATCGAGTATGATTTTTTCGATGCTTTACAATCGCCAAGCGGGTTTGATTGACCTTGATTTGGTACAGCAGCAAAAGGTTTTGGAAGCCTCTGCGGGTCTGATGAATTTGACGGACTACTCGGGTTTTATGCTTTATGGTCGCCCACGTGAAGGACAAAGCGTGGAAGATGTTGAACAACTATTGATTGAACAAGTGAACCGCATAAAAAAAGGCGATTTTCCAGATTGGCTAATGGCAGCGGTTGTGAAAGATTATAAATATTCAATAACCAAAAGTTTTGAAAATAATGCTCCAAGGGTCAATGCGATTGCTGATGCCTTTATAAAAGACATTGATTGGCCCGATTATATCGGACGGCTTGACCGTATAAAGGTATTGACAAAGGCGGAAATTGTTGCATTTGCCAATAAATATTTTGATGATAATTATGTCGTTGTTTATAAAAGAACGGGTTTAGACCCCTCAGTATTGAAGGTCGAAAAACCCAGCATTACACCCGTAACGCTCAATAGGAAGGATAAATCAGCGTTTGCAACCGAGTTTTTGAAACAAGAAAGCCCAAGCCTTTCTCCTGAATTTATTGATTACAAAAAGGCGATTTCAACGACGATATTGGAAAATGATTTGAAGCTCGATTATATCAAAAACGAGACAAATGAGACATTTTCGCTTTATTATATCCTTGAAATGGGTAAAAATGCTGATAAAACACTTGCCCTTGCGGTCAATTATTTGCCTTTTTTGGGAACCAATAAATACTCTGCCGCCGAACTTCAACAGGAGTTTTACAAGTTGGGTTTGTCGTTTGATGTCCTTTCAAATGATGACCGCAGTTATGTGACTTTAAGCGGTTTGGAGGAGTCGTTTACTGAGGGGGTCAAATTGTTTGAACATATTCTGAAAAATGTAAAAGGTGATGATATTGCCTTGAAAAATATGGTCGCAGACATCTTTGCAAAGCGACAAAATGACAAAAAAGACAAACGCATCATACTTCGCAATGCCATGTCGAGTTATGCCAAATATGGCAAAGTCTCGCCGTTCACGGATGCTTTGACTACGGAAGAACTTAACGCCTTGACAAGCCAGGAGCTAGTAGAAAAAATTAAAGGTTTGTCCAGTTTTGAACATCGCATTTTTTATTATGGAACTAAGGAACAAACAGAAGTTGCTAAAATATTAGATGAAGAACATGCTGTATCCAGCGCATTAAAGCCCATTTATGCGTCAAAAGAATACCTTGAACTGCCAATGTCAAGCCACAAAGTACTGTTTGTTCATTTCCCAATGGTGCAATCAGAGATTTTGATGGTCTCGAAAGGCACCCCTCAGTATTCAGTTGATGAACAAATCATGTCTACGTTTTATAATAACTATTTCGGTTCAGGCTTATCGAGCATTGTATTTCAAGAAATCCGTGAAGCTCGCGCTTTGGCTTATTCTGCGAATGCTTTTTATGGAACACCTTCAAAACAAAATCGCGGGCACTACTTGAATGCTTATGTTGGCACGCAACCCGATAAGCTGAAAGAAGCGATTACGGCGATGCACGACATCACAGAAAATATGCCGATTAGCGAAACACAAATCGAGCAAGCCCGTCAATCGGTTTTGAAAACCATTGAAAGTGAACGGATTACGCGCGCCAATGTCTATTGGACGTATCGCAACAATAAGGACAGAGGTATCGAAACCGATGTGCGGCAAGCCATTTACGATGTGATAAAAACGACTTCAGCAGCCGATTTACATACCTTCCAACAAAAATATGTCAAAGGACGACACTATACCTTTTTGGTTTTAGGCGACCGTACAAAGATGGATTTTGAGTATTTGAAATCAATAGGTGAAGTGCAAGAGTTGAGTTTGGAAGAGGTGTTTGGTTATTGATTTCAAGATGTAATAAATTGACTTTCAATATTTTGTGAAAAAAAAAGAAGCCTTGCAACGGTTGTGTTTGCAAGGCTTCTTCATTACCTTCTTAAAGTCTCCAAAAATGCTCTCACAGCCGTAAAAGACACAGTTTTATCCATAAAAAACGCTTGTGCCGCTATCATTTCAGCTTCATTTGCAGCCAAATGATTGAGTATATTCGTCAAGTGCATCTTCATGTGTCCACGTTGAATACCTGTTGTAACGAGTGAGCGAACGGCTGCAAAATTCTGCGCTAAACCGACAACGGCTATCACTTGCATCAATTCCGAAGCCGAAGGGTTTCCCAAAATATCAAGGCTTAAACGTGCCAACGGATGCAGCGAAGTCAAGCCGCCGACCGTTCCCAAAGCCAAAGGCATATCTATCCAAAACCGAAACCGTCCGTTTTCAATCGTACAATCTGAAAGGCTGCGGTACTGTCCATCACGTGCTGCAAAAGCATGAGCGCAGGCTTCGATGGCGCGAAAATCATTGGCGGTTGCCAACACAACAGAGTCTATACCGTTCATAATACCCTTATTGTGTGTCACGGCTCGATAAGGGTCTATGCGCGCAATGCGGACAGCGCGACGGAATTTTTCAGCATAAAAAGCCGCTTCTTCGTGGTGGAAATCCTTAATGTCACATTCAACCCAAGCCCGAACAAGGCAATTTGGGGTGAAATTGGACAAAATGCACATGACAATGATGGGTTCAATGCCTGTTCGTTCTGCCAAAAAACATTCGAGCGTTAGACCAAATTGCTCTAAAACAGAGTTGATGAAATTGGCACCCATCGAATTGCACGTCTCAAAAGTGCAACGGAGTTGATAATAATCGGCTTCTTCTGCCGTAAAATCTATCAATTCGATACCCAAAATACCGCCGCCGCGTTGGGTCATATTGGCAGTTATGGGTTCAGATTCCGTCAACAATGTCTTTTTGACCTCTTCAAAACACCCCCTCAGTATATCGCCTTTGCCAGACCATGTGAAATGCACCTGACCAACCTTGACCGTTCCCAAAACCTCTGCATGAAAGCCGCCTCGTTCAGCCCAATACTTTGCACCGCTTGCCGCCGCCGCAACAACTGAACTTTCTTCAATCACCATCGGCACAGCATACACCTTATTATTAATGACGAAATTGGGCGCAATACCATAAGGCATCGGAAAATTGGCAATGGTATTTTCAGAAAAACCGTCGAAAATGCGTTGGATATTCGCATCAGGCAGTTGAAAGGTTTTCAAAAAACTTAAATCACCCCCCTCCCGATTATCTCGGGATGTACCATCAGTATTTTCCTCATTTTGGATAAAATTTTGAGCTAACCAGTCAATTTTTTGCTGTTTTGTTAGTTTTGAAAAGCTGTTTATCGTTTTGTTCATCGAAAAAATGTACTTTTTTAATAATTATCCAAAAAATCTGTGAGCATAATAACAGTGAGTCCGTCAATATCCTTCATTTGCCGCACTAATTTTTCATCAGTCGTAACGATAATTTTATCTTCTGTAAACATTGCGGCTTCAAAAAGGTAGGTATCACTTACATAGTTTGTATTGGTCTGGTTGAGTTTTTATACGATGTCATCTGGTAATTCGATAGTTTCTGCATCAATTCTTTCGCATTTTTGAGGATTCAAAAGGATAAATTTGATGAAATTCTGATAAGGTTTCGCTGCTGCTTCATGATTTTTGTATTCCTTCGGATATCTCAACGCCTTATTCAAAAAAGGTGAAGGCTCACGTACAAATATCTTGTCTTGCGGTCGTTTGCCGAAACGTTGCAAAAATTCCTCTACTAATTGACGATGTTCTTTAGGCGCACTCGGTCGAAGGTATTCCATAAGCCATTCATTAACGACAAACTCCATAACTTAATCTGTAAGTTTAAAAAGTGAACTTAAATCCTCGAGTTCCGTCTCATAAAAATGAACCAACCCACCCTCAATTTGTCCTTTCTCATTAATTGCTTGATGCTCAAAAACTGTTTTTTGACCTTCTTTTTTCAAATAATAGACTTTAACATCTTCGTGGCTGATGTCTTTTTGATGTGTATGCTTTAAAAGAGCTGTTATAAAATGCTCGCTGTGAGTCGAAATCAAAAACTGCTTACCTTCTTTTTCAGCAATTTCTACCAAAACGCCTACTAATTTGCTGATTACTGAGGGGTGTAAATGGATTTCAGGTTCGTCTATGCAGATGAATTTGTTGTCTTTTTGTAGGACTTTTGCAAGTATGGTAACGAGTTGATTTGTGCCAAGACCTTCGTTGACGAGATTTGCATCAAAACCAGTGTTTTTATCTCTCGTTCTTAAATAGAAAATAGATGTGTTCGGTGTGTTATAGATTCGAAAATATCTGTCAATGATTTTTTCAAGATAAAAACTTACCGCAGCTTCCAAATCTGGGTTGAGAGATAAACTTGTTGCCAATTCTTCTTCAGTAGTTACTTTATTATCTTTCAAAGGAACATGATTGAAAATGGGTTTTGTAAAACCTCTGGCGATTGGAATAATGTCAAAGTTTGATAATGCTTTCAATGGCGCATTAAACATATTTTCAAGACGTTGGCTTTCTTTACTCCATCTTTCTTTATCTTCTATTACATTTTCAAAGCTATTTTCGATAAGACTTATTCCATTCCAAGTTATATCAACGCTTCGATTATTTCCTTTTAAATCTTCAAAACGAATTCTTTCCATCTGATTCTTGTTAGCGGCATAAGGAAAGGCTATATCCAATTTTAGTTTATTAGTAAGCGATTCAGAAAAATGAGGTAATTGTATTTCAAAACTTGAAGATATTCTTCCCAATGAAAGTTGATAAAATACCAAATTGTTTTCCGTAGCTGTTTCAAAACCTATTTTTATAGATGTAAATATTCTTTTCTGAAAAACAGTTTCATCAAATCCTCCTAAATTTACAAACGAAAAGGTTAAAATATTATCAATACTCTGATTTGAATTTAAAACAGCATTCCGCAACGCCAAAAGTGCATAAATCACACTCGATTTCCCCGAATTATTCGC